>NZ_JAMSHW010000020.1:0-90049 GCF_023757525.1 Pseudomonas sp. MWU13-3659
GCCGAGGTCTTCGCTGAGGAGGGTGTCGAGGGGGGCAATGGCGATCTGGATTTCGCGCGTGGTAAGCGCGGCATCGGCGGGTGCGGCAGACATCGTGAAAGGGCCTTCCTAGGCGGGGGACGTTGGGGTCCCGGGTGATCCGTGAGGGCGAAATGATACTAAGGCGGGGGTGGTTCGGCCTTGGGGGAAACCCTGAGGCCTCTGTAGGAGCCAGCTTTGCTGGCGAACCGGGTCCGACGCTGGACCGCGGTGTGGCCTTCGCCAGCAAGGCTGGCTCCTACGGGGCGAGTTGTTTGACCGGTGCTCAGGCGGCCTTGGCCTGGCGGCGGGGCTTGATTTCCTCGACGCCGAACAACGCCAGCTGGATAGCCTGCTGCGCCTGGAACGCCAGCGCCGCGCGTTCCATGCCTGCGCTGCTGATCGGCGGCATCAGGTGGATCACCACCTCGCCCCGGTCATGCCCGAACAGGCGCATCAGGTGCGACACCAGGTCGTCTTCGCCAATGAACGGCGCGATCGGGTCGGGCTCGCCCGCCCGCAGGTACTGGATCGCTACTGGCTGCACCGGCGCGCCCTGGTCGATGGCCCCGGCCAGCAGCCTGCCATGGAAGGTGCGCAGGCTGCGGCCATCGGTGGTGGTACCTTCGGGGAAGATCAGCAGCGGACGAGCCTGCCCCAGCTGGCCGGCAATCTGCTCGCGCAGGCGCTGGGCGTCGCCGCCGCCGCGGCGGATGAACAGCGTCCCGGCTTTCTCGGCCAGCCAGCCGGCCACCGGCCAGTGACGCACCTCGGCCTTGGACAGGAACGACAACGGGGTGAGCATGCCGAGCAGGGGGATGTCGGTCCACGACACGTGGTTGCACACCCACAGCATCGGCCGTTGCGGCAGGGCACCGACCATGCGCACCTCGAAGGGCAGGGCGGCGACCAGGCGCCCCATGAACAGACGGGTCCAGCGCTGGCGGTGTTCGATGGAAGCTTTCAGCCCCAGGCGCTCGCCCAGGGCAATGATGCTGGCCATGACCAGGCCCAGCACCAGCACCAGGCACAGCCGCAGCAGGCGGGCACTGGCCCGCAGCCGCCGCATCAGACCGCCGCCTTGAAGTGGCGGGCGTAGCGCGGGCAGAGGTCGTCGCGTTTGAGCAGGATGAACACGTCGGCGACCTGGAAGTCCTCGTCCCAGCACGGCTCGCCGCAAATCTTCGCGCCCAGGCGCATGTAGGCCTTGAGCAGCGGCGGCATCTCGGCGATGACGTTGTTCGGCAGGGCCAGGGTGGGCAGCGGGTTCTTCGGCTCGGCGCGCAGGTGCTCGGTGCACAGGTAGCGTTCGCGCAGGCGCTGCATGATCGCGTGGGCCTGCACGCCGCCGTCCTGCATGGGGATGCTGGCGCAGCCCATCAGGTAGCTGTAGCGGCCTTCGTTGAGCACTTCGGCCAGCTCCCCCCAGAGCACGGCGATGGTGCCGCCGTTGCGGTAGGCCGGGTCGACGCAGGTGCGGCCCAGTTCGAGGATCGGGCCCTGCAATTGCAGCAGGCCGTGCAAGCTGAACTCTTCTTCGCTGTAGAAGCGCCCCAGGCTGCTGGCGGCCTGGTGGTCGAGCAGACGGGTGGTGGCGACCAGCTGGCCGGTGGCCAGGTCGCGCACGCCGATGTGGCGGCAGTGGATGTCGTAGTCGTCCATGTCCAGGCCGTGTTCGGCGCCCTTGAGCTTGGCCTTGAATTCGCCGCTGAACACCTTGAAACGCAGGGCTTGTGCTTCCTGCAGGGCCGCGGCGCCGACCAGGCGTTCGGCTTGCAGACGGCGTTCAGTGCTGTTGTCGCCAGAGCGAGCGATCCGAGTCATTGCGAGTCTCCATAAGCCAGCCAAAGGGTTGCGGCCGGTCGGCTTTGTTGTGCAAAGTCAGCCTAGGTACGCGTGGTGTCACCCCTGTGAATCTTTGGTGATGCTTGCGTGACACCCCTTCCGCCAGCCCACAAGGAGCGCCCGATGGCCTGGTTGCAACGACTCAATGACCCCCTGCGCCTGCCTTTGGCAGCGACCCTGGGCGAAACCTACATGGCCGTGCTCGAACGCCGCGGCACGGTCGCCCCGTTCGAACTGGCGGTGCTCGGTGGACGGGCGATGGCCACCCCAGGGCTGGCTTTCCTGCTGGGTTACCAGGCCGCGCTACGGGTGCTCTGGCCCAGCGCGCCGGCCAGCCTCGGCGCGTTGTGCGCCACCGAGCGGCGCAGCGTGCGCCCGGCCGACATGCACACCCGGCTCGACGGGCTGCGCCTGACCGGCAGCAAGGATTTCGTCACCGCTGGCCTTGAAGCTGAATGGTTGCTGGTGGCGGCGCGCAATGAAGGGCAGGGCGAGGCGCCGAGGTTGCAGTTGGCGGTGGTCTATCCGGGGGAGCACGGCGTCACCCTTGAAGCCTTGCCGACGCTGCCGCTGATGCCAGAGGTTGGTCACGGCCGGTTGTTGCTCAAGGACGCGGCGTGTGAATTGCTGGCCGGTGATGGCTGGGATGCCTACGTCAAGCCCTTCCGTTCCCTCGAGGACCTGTATGTACTCGCCGCCCTGGTGGGCTGGCTGCATGGCGTCGCGCAGGAATGCGCCTGGCCGCAGGATCTGCGGCTGCGTCTGGTCAGCCTGCTGGCTGGGTGCGCCGAGGGCAGTCGGCAATGCCCCGACAGCGTTGCCTGTCACTTGCTGTTGGGCGGGTTGTTTGCCCAGTTCCAGGGGCTGCGTGGCGAGATCGACAAGGCCCTGGCGGCCGGACCTGGGCACTGGGCGCAGCTGTGGCAGCGTGACCAGGGGGTGCTGGCGTTGGCCGCCGCTGCCCGCGACAAGCGCCTGGCCAAAGCCTGGACTGCCGCTGGATTGTCATGAAAGGCTGGGACGCTGGGTGATCCTTTGAATCAGGGCCGCTGTGCGGCCCATCGCGGCTGAAGCCGCTCCTACAGGTTTTGCGCGGTCCTTGTAGGAGCGGCTTCAGCCGCGATGGGCTGCAAAGCAGCCCCATGCAGGCGTTCCCCATGAAGGCACTGTTGTTTGCCCTGGCCATGACTGTTGGCCCTGCCTGGGCCGAAGTCTGGCCCACGGCACAATGGCCGGTCGACGAAGCCCACTTCGACTGGCAGCCTGTCGACACCTACGCCTTCGCGCCACGTGACGCAGCGCGTGGCGGCATTCGTACCGACGCACTGCTGATCATCCGCGATGGTCGCATCCTCCATGAGCGTTACGCGGCGCCTACCAGCGTCGACACCCCGCATCTGACCTGGTCGGTGAGCAAGAGCGTGCTGGCCACGCTAATGGGCGTGGCTTATGGCGAGGGACGCTTCCACCTCGACGATCCCGCGTCTCGCTACTTTCCGGCCTTGCAGGCGCACCCCGGGCTGCGAATCGCCGACCTGCTGCACTGGGCCAGCGGCCTGGCCTGGCAGGAGGACTACGAGTACGCGCCGCTGAAGTCGTCGGTCGTGGCGATGCTCTACACCCGAGGCCGTGGCGACATGGCGGGCTATACCGCAGCGATGCCCGCCGACAGCCCTCCAGGCAAGCGCTTCCTCTATTCCAGCGGTGACTCCAACCTGCTGGCCGCCACCCTGCGTGGCATGCTCGAACCGGGCCGCTACGCCGATTACCCCTGGCAGTCCCTGTTCACGCCACTGGGCATCACCAGTGCCGTGTGGGAGCGCGATGGGGCTGGCACCTACGTCGGCTCTTCCTACCTTTATCTGAGCGCCCGTGACCTGGCGCGCATCGGCTTGCTGATGCAGCGCGACGGGCGCTGGGGCGAGCGCCGTTTGTTGCCGGCAGACTGGGTGGCGTTCAACCGAACCCTGTTCACACAGGCCGAGCCTCTCCCCGGCGAGGCCAACCCGGGAGGCCACTGGTGGCTGAACCTGCCGTTGCCTGGCAAGCCTGCGCCATGGCCGGATGTGCCGGTCGATACCTTCGCCGCCCTGGGCCATTGGGGCCAGGCACTGTATGTGCTGCCGGCACAGAAGCTGGTGATCGTGCGCTACGCCGATGATCGCGACGCCAGCTTCAGCCACAACGAACTGCTCAAGCGGGTGCTGGCGGCCTTGGCCGGGGAGGGTGCATGAAGAAGGCCTTGCTGGTGCTGCTGCTCGCGCTGTTGGGCTGGGCCTGGTACGAGCGCCAGGCGCTGATGGACTTCCCCGGCATCCTCTCGGCCTATTCGGCGAAGGAGTATTGTTCCTGCCGCTTCGTCATGGGCTTCGAGCAAACCTACTGCCGAGGCTATGTGGAGCAGTACCTGCCACTGGGCCTGCTCGAAGAGGACACTGCCCGGCACCAGGTGACCGCCGAGGGCCTGGGCCGGCGCAACCAGGCGGCCTGGCTGGGCGCGCGCGAAGGTTGCCGCTTGCTGCCGTGAAACCTGGCGGGTAAGGTTGACGGCCTTGATTCACAGGATTTCACATGTTCAAAGCGTCCCGTCTGCTGCCCGCACTGTTGCTCGCCCTGTGCCTGCCTGCCCACGCCAACTGGCACCTGGACGGCGAGTCCTCGAGGCTGTCCTTCGTCACCGGCAAGAACGGCAATATCGCCGAAGTCAGCCGTTTCCTGGTGCTGCATGGCAAGGTCGACCGCAAGGGCGGCGCCGAAGTAACCATCGAGATGGACTCGATCAGCAGCGGCATCCCGCTGCGTGACGAGCGCATGCGCGACGGCCTGTTCGAGGTTGAGCGCTTCGCCGAAGGCAAGGTGCAGGCGCAGATCGACCTGCGCCCGATCAACGACCTGGCCAACGGCGCCCAGCTGGAACTGCGCCTGCCGGTGAGCGTCACCCTGCACGGCCAGACCCACGACTACAACACCTTGCTGCTGGCTACCCGCCTGGATGAGCGACGCTTCCAGGTGGTGACACTGGAGCCACTAGTCCTGCGCGCCGCCGACTTTGGCCTGCTGCCGGGCCTGGAAAACCTGCGCAAGCTGGCCGGGCTCAAGTCGATCAACCCGTCGGTGCCGGTGAGCGCGGTACTGATCTTCACCGCCCGCTGACATGCCGGGGCCGGTCTTCCCCTGGCGCGATGGCAACCAGTTCGAGCTGCTGGTCGACGGCCCCGAGTTCTTTCCGCGCATGCTCCTGGCGATCACCCGCGCCGAATTCCAGGTCGACCTGGAGTTGTACCTGGTCGAGGGTGGCGCCTGCGCCGAGGCGGTGGTCGAGGCCCTGGAGCAGGCGGCGCGGCGCGGTGTGCGGGTGCGCTGCCTGTTCGACGACTATGGCTCCCTGGCATTTCCCAACGTTCTGCGTGAGCGTCTGCTGAAGGCAGGCGTTTACCTGCGCTGGTACAACCGCCTGCGCTGGCGCCGGGGGCTGCGTAACCTCTACCGCGATCACCGCAAGTTGTTGTTGGTTGACGAGCGCTGGGCGGCGGTGGGTGGCACCGGTGTCACCGACGAATTCTGGACGCCGGGCGAGGCCACCAGCGACTGGCATGAAGTGATGGTGCGCATGGAAGGGCCGGTGGTCACCGACTGGCAACTGCTGTTCGATCGCCAGTGGCACGCCAACCAGCGCCGTACCGCCTGGCGCCCGCCGGAAGGCTTCGGCCTGCCGCGCCTGCCCCAGGTGCCGGCACAGGGCCAGGGCATGGGCCGGGTGGCCTATGCCGATGCGCGCCAGCACAAGGATATCCTGCACGCCCTGGTGCGCGCGCTGAACAGCGGCCAGCGGCGTATCTGGCTGGCCACGCCGTATTTTCTCCCCACCTTCAGCGTGCGCCGCTCCCTGCGCCGCGCCGCGCAGAAGGGTATCGATGTGCGCCTGCTGCTCACGGGGCCGCGCACCGACCACCCGGCCGTGCGCTATGCCGGCCATCGCTACTACCCGCGCTTGTTACGTGCCGGCGTGCGGATCTTCGAGTACCAGCCGTGCTTCCTGCACCTGAAAATGGCCGTGGTGGATGACTGGGTCAGCGTCGGCTCGTGCAACTTCGATCACTGGAACCTGCGCTTCAACCTCGAAGCCAACGTTGAAGCGCTCGACCCCTCACTGACCCACGCCGTGACGGCGAGCTTCGAACGGGACTTCGCCCTCAGCCAGGAAGTCGACCTGGCGCGCTGGCATGCCCGGCCCTTGTGGCGCCGCTTCCAGCAACGCCTGTGGGGCTGGCTCGACCGGGTGGTGGCCAACTGGCTGGACCGACGCGACTAGCGACTTGCGGCGTATATCGTTTGTCGTCAAAGCGGACTATCGTGCTGGGATTGTTCCCATGCAAAGGAAGGAGTGGATGCGATGACGGCGAAGAAGATTCTCATGCTGGTTGGTGATTACGTCGAGGACTACGAGGCCATGGTGCCGTTCCAGGCCTTGCGCATGGTCGGCCATACCGTGCACGCGGTGTGTCCGGAAAAGGTCGCGGGGCAGACCGTGCGCACCGCGATCCACGATTTCGAAGGCGAACAGACCTACAGCGAGAAGCCCGGCCACAACTTCGCCCTGAACTTCGACTTCGTGCAGGTGCGGGCCGAAAGCTATGACGCTTTGCTGATCCCGGGTGGACGGGCACCGGAGTACCTGCGTCTGGACGAGCGAGTGCTGGCGTTGGTCCGGGCGTTCGACAAGGCGGACAAGCCGATCGCGGCGGTCTGCCATGGCGCGCAATTATTGGCCGCGGCCGGGGTGCTGGAGGGACGTGAATGCAGCGCCTATCCAGCCTGCGCTCCCGAGGTTCGCCTGGCGGGCGGGCGTTTCGTCGATATCGCCGTGGATCAGGCCCATGTGGATGGCAACCTGGTCACAGCGCCGGCCTGGCCTGCGCATCCCGCATGGTTGGCTGCGTTTCTGAAGGTTCTGGGGAAGATCCCTCGATAATCGCGAATGGGAGGTGCTGACCTCCCATTCCAGGCGGGATGACAGCGGTGATGGAGAAATACCTGTCGCGCAGGGAAAAGGGCCACGCAAGAGGCGGATGTTAGGGTCTTCACTCAGGCCCGGCTTGGCCGAGCGCGACTCTCACATCGACTGGATGAACGCCCCGCATGGAAATCCGCCTGCTTCACGGCGCCGCCATCGCGCCTTACCTCGATGACCTCGCTCGACTGCGCCTGACGGTGTTCCGCGAGTTTCCCTACCTGTACGACGGTGTCGAGCAGGATGAAGCTGATGCCTTGTCCGTCTACGCCGAATCCGGACGCAGCCTGGTGGTGTTGGCGATCGACGGCGGCCAGGTAGTGGGCGCGTCCTGCGGCCAGCCGCTGGTCGACGCCGCCGTCGAGCTCCAGCAACCGTTCCTGGCCCAAGGGCAGGACCCGAATTCGATCTACTTCTTCGGTGAGTCGGCAGTACTGCCTGCCTATCGGGGGCGGGGCCTGGGGGTACGGTTCTTCATCGAACGCGAATCCTACGCCCACAAGCTTGCCGAATTCGACTATTGCGCGTTCTGTACGGTCGAACGCCCGGCCGGGCACCCACGTCGCCCATTGGACTATCGGCCCTTGCATGGTTTCTGGCGAAACCGGGGCTTTTTGCAGGAGCCGTCGTTGCGCACGTCCCAGCGTTGGCGGGATCTGGACGAGCAGGAACAGTCCACCAAGATCCTATCCTTCTGGCTCAAGGCACTTCCGGTGTAAGGCGCAACCTGGGCTGCAGATCGCGAGCAAAAAAAACCGCCCCAGACGGAGCGGTTCTTTCAGCGGGAAGGTGCTGTTACTTCACTTCCACCGCCAGGCTTTCGGCGATCTTGCTCTGCCACAGCGCAGGGCCGGTGATATGCACCGACTCACCCTTGCTGTCCACCGCGACGGTGACCGGCATGTCCTTCACTTCGAACTCGTAGATCGCTTCCATGCCCAGCTCGGCGAAGGCCAGGACCTTCGACTTGCGAATGGCCTGGGCCACCAGGTAGGCGGCGCCGCCCACGGCCATCAGGTACACGGCCTTGTTGTCCTTGATCGCTTCGATGGCGGTCGGGCCACGCTCGGACTTGCCGATCATGCCCAGCAGGCCGGTCTGTTCGAGGATCTGGCGGGTGAACTTGTCCATGCGGGTGGCGGTGGTCGGGCCGGCTGGGCCTACCACTTCGTCACCGACCGGGTCGACCGGGCCGACGTAGTAGATGAAGCGGCCTTTGAGGTCGACCGGCAGCGCTTCGCCACGGTTGAGCATTTCGACCATGCGCTTGTGCGCGGCATCGCGGCCGGTGAGCATCTTGCCGTTGAGCAGGATGGTCTCGCCCGGTTTCCAGCTGGCGACTTCTTCCGGAGTGATGTCGTCCAGGTTGACGCGGCGGGCGCTCGGGCCGGCTTCCCAGACGATTTCCGGGTAGGCGTCCAGCGACGGTGCTTCCAGCTCGGCCGGGCCGGAGCCATCGAGTACGAAGTGGGCGTGACGGGTGGCGGCGCAGTTGGGGATCATGCACACCGGCAGCGAGGCGGCGTGGGTTGGGTAGTCCATGATCTTGACGTCGAGCACGGTGGTCAGGCCGCCCAGGCCCTGGGCGCCGATGCCCAGCTGGTTGACCTTGTCGAACAGCTCCAGGCGGATCTCTTCGAGGCGGTTCTGCGGGCCACGGGCCTTCAGCTCATGGATGTCGATGGATTCCATCAACACTTCCTTGGCCATCACCGCGGCTTTCTCGGCGGTGCCGCCGATGCCGATGCCCAGCATGCCCGGCGGGCACCAGCCGGCGCCCATGGTCGGGACGGTCTTGAGCACCCAGTCGACGATCGAGTCGGACGGGTTGAGCATGGCCATCTTCGACTTGTTCTCGGAACCACCGCCTTTGGCGGCCACGTCGACTTCGACCTTGTCGCCGGGGACGATCGAGTAGTGAATGACCGCCGGGGTGTTGTCCTTGGTGTTCTTGCGAGCACCGGCCGGGTCGGCCAGGATCGAGGCGCGCAGGACGTTTTCAGGCAGGTTGTAGGCGCGGCGCACACCTTCGTTGATCATGTCGTCGACGCTCAGGGTGGCGCCGTCCCAGCGCACGTCCATGCCAACGCGGATGAACACGGTGACGATACCGGTGTCCTGGCAGATCGGGCGGTGGCCGGTGGCGCACATGCGCGAGTTGATCAGGATCTGGGCGATGGAGTCGCGCGCGGCGGGCGACTCTTCACGCAGGTAGGCCTCGTGCATCGCCTGGATGAAGTCGACGGGGTGGTAGTACGAAATGAATTGCAGGGCGTCGGCGACGCTCTGAATCAGGTCGTCTTGCTTGATCACGGTCATGCAGCGCGCTCCTCTTAAAGACGGGAACATTCGAAAAGGCATTCCGACAGTGCACACCTGTATGTCAGGAACGCCTGGCAAGGCGCCGGCTGGTCGGGCCGGCACAAAAAAGGCGCGGCAGTATACCGTGCCCCGCCGTGGGAAACACCTGCACGTGGTCTGGACCAAGGTCGGCAGGGCGCGGGCATCCTTCTTGCTGGCGCCGTAGAATGAGAAAAGAACGACCCCAACCCCGTAGGAGCCGGCTTGCCGGCGAACCGATCTCGAATCCTCTCTCCGGAGAACACATGCCTGAACTATGCGTGGGCGAACACCGCTGGACAGTGCCGGCCGCCAGCAACCTGCTCGACGCGCTCAACGACGCGGGCTGCGCCGTGCCCTACAGCTGCCGCGCCGGCAGTTGCCACGCCTGCCTGGTGCGTTGCCTGGAAGGGCTGCCCGACGACGCCAAGCCCGAGGCGCTGGCGGCGGACAAGCACAAGCAAGGCTGGCGGCTGGCCTGCCAGTGTTCGGTCAGCGGCGACCTGCGGGTGGCCTTGTTCGACCCACAGCGTGACGGGTTGCCTGCATGGGTGCGTGAGTTGGCCTGGTTCGGCGATGTGCTGCGCCTGCGCCTGCAACCTGAAAGGCCATTGCGCTACCAGGCCGGGCAGCACCTGGTGTTGTGGTGCGGTGATGTCGCGCGGCCTTACTCATTGGCGAGCCTGCCCGGGGAAGAGGACTTCCTGGAGTTGCACATCGATTGCAGTCGCCCCGGCGCATTCTGTGACCGGGCCAGGCAGCTACAGGTGGGCGACACATTGCGGCTTGGCGAATTGCGCGGTGGCGCCTTGCACTATGACCCGGACTGGCACGCTCGCCCGCTCTGGCTGTTGGCGGCGGGTACCGGGCTTGCACCCTTGTGGGGCATCCTGCGCGAGGCATTGCGCCAGGGGCATCAAGGGGAGATCAGGGTGCTGCATGTGGCTCGTGATCAGGCAGGGCATTACCTGGTCGAGCCGTTGTCGCAAATGACGGGGGTGAGTGTCGAACTGGTGCTGGCGGATCAGCTGGAAGAAGCGCTGGCGGGGTTGCGGCTGTCATCGCGGCAGACGATGGCGCTGGTGTGCGGGGCGCCGGGGACTGTCGAGCGGTTTGCGCGGCGGCTGTTCATTGCCGGGGTGCCGCGGAATCAGGTCTTGGCGGATGTGTTCACCGAGCATGCCTGACGCTTCTCGGTGAGCAGTGCTGGCCGTTTCGCCGGCAAGCCGGCTCCTACGGGTGATACACAGTATCCGTAGGAGCCGGCTTGCCGGCGAATGCGGGGTCAGCCGACCAGCGGATCACCGACGTGCAGGATCTTCATGCCGTTGGTGCCACCGATGGTGTGGTAGCTGTCGCCCTTGGTCAGGATCACCCAGTCACCTTGCGCCACCAGCCCACGCTTGAGCAGCTCGTCGACCGCCGCCTGGCTCACCTTGTCGGCCGGCAGCGAAGCCGGGTCGAAGGCGATCGGGTAGACGCCGCGGAACATCGAGGCGCGCGCTTGCGTTGCGCGGTGCGGCGACAGGGCGAAGATCGGCACGTGCGAACGCAGGCGCGACATGATCAGCGGGGTGTAGCCACTTTCGGTGAGGGCGATGATCGCCTTGACGCCCGGGAAGTGGTTGGCGGTGTACATGGCCGCCAGGGCGATGCTCTCGTCGCAGCGCTCGAAGGTGGTGTGCAGGCGGTGGCTGGACTTCTGGTTGGTCGGGTGCTTTTCAGCGCCCAGGCAGATGCGCGCCATGGCCTGTACGGCTTCGATCGGGTAGGCGCCGGCGGCGCTTTCGGCCGACAGCATCACCGCGTCGGTGTTGTCGAGCACGGCGTTGGCCACGTCGGACACTTCGGCGCGGGTCGGCATCGGGTTCTGGATCATCGACTCCATCATCTGGGTCGCCACGATCACCGCCTTGTTGTTGCGGCGGGCGTGCTGGATGATTTTTTTCTGGATACCGATCAGCTCGGCGTCGCCGATTTCCACGCCCAGGTCGCCACGGGCCACCATCACGGCGTCGGAGGCGGCGATCAGGCCGTCCAGCGTCTCGTCGTCGGCCACGGCTTCGGCGCGCTCGATCTTGGCCACCAGCCAGGCGCTGCCGCCGGCTTCATCACGCAGCTTGCGGGCGTATTCCATGTCCTTGGCATCACGCGGGAACGACACGGCCAGGTAGTCCAGGTCCATTTCCGCGGCCAGCTTGATGTCGGCCTTGTCTTTTTCGGTCAGGGCCGGGGCGGTCAGGCCGCCACCTTTGCGGTTGATGCCTTTGTGGTCGGACAGCGGGCCGCCGACGATCACCACGCAGCGCAGGGCATCTGCGGTGGCGGTCTCGACGCGCATGACCACGCGGCCATCGTCGAGCAGCAGTTCGTCACCGACGCCGCAGTCCTTGACCAGGTCGGGGTAGTCGATGCCGACGATATCCTGGTTGCCTTCGGTCAGCGGGTGGGCGGTGGAGAAGGTGAAGGTGTCACCGACTTTCAGTTCGATGCGCTTGTTGGCGAACTTGGCGATACGGATCTTCGGACCTTGCAGGTCGCCCAGCAGCGCGACGTGGCGGCCATTCTTGGCGGCGATGTCGCGGATCAGGCGGGCGCGGGCCTTGTGCTCGTCCGGCGTGCCGTGGGAGAAGTTCAGACGTGCCACGTCCAGGCCGGCGAGGATCAGCTGTTCGATCACTTCCGGCGAGTTGCTGGCGGGGCCAAGGGTGGCGACGATTTTGGTGCGGCGGATGGACATGCACAGACTCCTATAGTGAAGCGCAGCGAAAGGCTACTCCTGAATCTCGCTGTAGTCATTGTTCCGTTGCACTACCTGTGCACGCGTGTGGGTGGCGTTTGAACGGTCGGTTGCACCGACAGCTGCAAGCTTCAAGCCGCAAGCTACAAGCCGCAAGCCGCAAGCCGCAAGCCGCAAGCTACAAGCTATAAGCTACAAGCTACAAGCAGGCGAACGGTGCCTGACCTCTTGCGGCTTGAAGCTTGAAGCTTGAAGCTTGAAGCTTGCAGCTGGAGAAATTCTCGAACGCGCCGATACACTGCCATCAAAGGAGAATTCCCATGCGCACCCTGATCGTTTTGACCATGGCGGCCAGTGTCGTCGGCTGCACCCGCTGGTCCATGGACCATCACCTGAACAACGCCTACCGCGCCTACGACCGCGGTGATTGCTCGAAAGTGATGCTGGAGCTGTCGCAGGTCGACCGCACCAGCCGTGCCCGCCCGTTCATCCACCCGGAAGTGTCGTTGCTGCGCGGCCAGTGCCTGGAGCGCCAGAAGCTCTTCGTCGATGCCGCGCAGACTTATCAGTACCTGATCCAGCAGTACCCGCGCAACGAATACGCCTATCGTGCCCAGGCCCGCCTGCAGACGCTGGAGAAGCTGGGCCACCTGCGTGGCGCGGAAGCGGCGGTGGCCAATCCGGTGAACACTACACCTTGGCGTTAATGCCAAGGTTTCCATGATTTCATGTAGAGGCTGCCGCCGACTGGGCTAATCTGTTAAACATGTTGTATCGATTATCGCCAGTACCTTGTCTTCCTGGCTCCAGGTACAGGAACGCGCTGCGACCATGTTCATCGAACGCCATATCCAACGCCATCAGCTCCCCTGCGTGCTCAAGGTCTTCAACCGCTTCACCGACCAGCAGATCGGTTACCTGGGCAACGCATCCGAAGATGGCCTGATGCTGATCAGCCAGTTGCCGGTCCTGGTCGGGCCGGACTTCGAGCTGCAACTGCGCGTGCCGCTGGCCGGCGGCGGGCAGCAGTTCATCAACCTCACCGCCAGTTGCCTGTGGTGCCGCGAAGATGAGACACCGGGGCACTACGATGCCGGCTTCATGCTGCTGCAGGCCCCCCAGGAATACGATGAGTTCGTTCGTTCCCTGCGTGCCTTCTTCAGCTTCCGCCCCGTGAATGCTTCTGCCTGAGCACTGGCCCAGGCCCGGTACAGCCCGCTAGACTCTGGTCGACCTTGTTACAGGAAGACCCCGTGAGCTCCAGCATCTTCTGGCACGACTACGAAACCACCGGCATCAATCCGCGTTGCGACCGCCCGCTGCAGATGGCCGGTGTGCGTACCGACCTCGACCTCAATGAGATCGAGGAACCGATCAACCTCTACTGCCGCCCCTCGGACGATATTCTCCCGCACCCTGCCGCTTGCCTGGTGACTGGCATCACGCCGCAGCAGCTGGCCAGCCAGGGGCTGTGCGAGGCCGAGTTCATGACGCGCGTGCACACCGAGCTGGCGCGCCCCGGTACCTGCGGCGCGGGCTACAACACCTTGCGCTTCGATGATGAAGTCACCCGTTACAGCCTCTATCGCAATTTCTTCGACCCCTACGCCCGCGAGTGGCAGGGCGGCAACAGCCGCTGGGACCTGATCGACGTGGTGCGTACCGCCTATGCCTTGCGCCCCGAGGGGATCGTCTGGCCGCAGCAGGACGGACGCACCAGTCTGCGCCTGGAGTTGCTCAGCAAGGCCAATGGCATTGACCACGGCCATGCCCACGAAGCACTTTCCGACGTGCGGGCAACCATCGCCCTGGCCCGCTTGATTCGTGATCGGCAACCGAAGTTGTATGACTGGCTGTTCCAGTTGCGTAGCAAACATAAAGTGATGGAGCAGATCCGCCTGTTGCAGCCTCTGGTACATGTTTCCGGTCGTTTTTCGGCGGAGCGCAACTATATCGGTGTGGTGTTGCCGCTGGCCTGGCACCCGCGCAATCGCAACGCGTTGATAGTGTGTGACCTGGGCCAGGACAGCGCGCCGTTGCTGAAGGAAAGTGCACAAGTGTTGCGTCAGCGTTTGTACACGCGCCGTGAAGACATGGCCGAAGGCGAATTACCGGTGCCGTTGAAGTTGGTACATATCAATCGTTGCCCGGTCGTGGCGCCGTTATCGGTAATACGTGCGCAAGATCAGCAGCGGCTGGGGATCGATATGTCGACGTTGCAGTCGCATGCTGACCATCTGGCCAATCAGCAGGCAACCTGGCGTGACAAGCTGGATATTATCTTCGAAGAAGAAGCTTTTGCCCCGACGGAGGATCCGGAGCAACAGCTGTATGACGGTTTTCTCGGGGATCGCGACCGGCGCTTATGCGAGCAAGTGCGAGGCGCGGATCCCGCTCAATTGGGTCAAGGGCATTGGATGTTCGATGATCCGCGCTTGCCGGAGTTACTGTTCCGCTACCGCGCGCGCAACTTTGCCGACACGCTTGATGAGCAGGAGCTCGCGCGATGGCATGGGTTCTGTCGGGAGCGCCTGAGCGACCCGAAGTGGGGAGCTCCCAATACACTCGGCGACTTCGAGGTGGCGTGTCAGAGCAGTCTGGTCAATGCCGACGAGGCCGGGCGGAGGGTGCTGGAGGCTTGGCAGGCACATGCCGACAAACTCAAAGCGCATTTCCAGATTTGAAGGGAATGGACAAACAAAAACGCCGGCAAGTGCCGGCGTTCTTGATGTTGGAACTGAAGCGCGGTGCGCAAATCAGTCCAGCAGGGTGGCCCAGCTTTCGACGACGTCGCCGCCCCACTTGGCTTTCCACTCTTTCAGGGTCTTGTGGTTGCCACCCTTGGTTTCAATAACCTCGCCATTGTGCGGGTTCTTGTACTGCTTGACCTTGCGCGCACGCTTGGTAGTGGTGGTTTTGGCGGCGCCGCGTGGCGCTTTGCTCAGTTTGCTTTCCGGGTCGAGCAGGGCGATCACGTCACGCAGGGACTTGGAGTATTCGCCCATCAGGGTGCGCAGTTTGCCTTCGAATTCCAGCTCTTTCTTCAGCTTGTCGTCTTGCGACAGGTTGGCCAGGCGAGCTTGAAGTTCCTTGATGGCTTCTTCGGTGGCGCGGTATTCGTTGATCAGGGACATGGAGCGTTCCTTAATTCATGTGTAGGGGACAGTGAGGGCAATAATAGACAGCCGATACTCGCAAGTAAACAATAAAAAAATATTGAATCAATTAATGATGGCGAGTGATAGCGCCACTGTTAGGTTAAGAAAAATTTACATATTCATGCGGGACAGGCTCATCCCCCCGTCAAAAGAAGGGGTATGTCCTGCGTCGGCCGTGGAGTATGGCTGGCCTGCGCAGTGTGTCGATCAATACTGCGTTTTTCCCAGCGGCCCGCTAGAATGGGCCCTTTGCGAAGTTCTTGGAGTCTTTCTCATGCGCACCTACCGACTGGTGATTGCCTGCCCCGACCGCGTCGGCATCGTGGCAAAAGTCAGTAATTTCCTGGCCCTCTACAACGGCTGGATCAACGAAGCCAGCCACCACTCCGACGAACAGAGCGGCTGGTTCTTCATGCGCCATGAGATCCGCGCCGAGTCCTTGCCGTTTGGTATCGAGGCTTTCCGCGAGGCCTTCGCGCCGATCGCCGAAGAGTTCTCCATGACCTGGCGTATCACCGACTCCGCGCAGAAGAAGCGCGTGGTGCTGATGGCCAGCCGTGAGTCGCACTGCCTGGCCGACCTGCTGCACCGCTGGCACACCAACGAGCTGGACTGCGAGATCCCTTGCGTGATCTCCAACCACAACGACCTGCGCAGCATGGTCGAGTGGCACGGTATTCCGTTCCACCATGTGCCGGTCGACCCGAAGGACAAGCAGCCGGCGTTCGCCGAGGTCTCGCGCCTGGTTCAGGAATACGCGGCCGACGCTGTGGTGTTGGCGCGTTACATGCAGATTCTTCCGCCGCAGCTGTGCCAGGCGTACGCGGAAAAGGTCATCAACATCCACCACAGCTTCCTGCCTTCGTTCGTCGGCGCCAAGCCTTATCACCAGGCTGCCCTGCGTGGCGTGAAACTGATCGGCGCGACCTGCCACTACGTCACCGAGGAACTGGATGCCGGCCCGATCATCGAGCAGGACGTGGTGCGTGTCAGCCACGCCGACAGCATCGAGGACATGGTTCGCTTCGGCCGTGACGTGGAGAAGATGGTTCTGGCCCGTGGCCTGCGCTATCACCTGGAAGACCGCGTGCTGGTCCACGGCAACAAGACTGTCGTGTTCAACTGAGGCGAGCATTGGCCTATGGCAGACCCACGTGACAAGGCCGGTGCCGTGGCGCGGCCCACCTTGGGCGAGGGTTGCCTGGCCCGTTTCGATCCTGATGCGTTGAGCGATGAAGACGGCACCGAGTTCCCCGGTGCCGCCGAGCTCTGGGATGCGCTGAATTGCTCTGGCGAGCCCTGTGCTCGGCAGGTTGCCAAGCAACTGCAATGACTTGATCCGTAGGAGCCAGCCTTGCTGGCGAAGCCCGGCAAAGCCGGGCCAGAGGGTATCCTGTGCCCTATCCTGGGCAGGGCCGACCTGCACTTGCTCCCACAGCGAACGCTGTTCGCCGTGGGAGCGCCCGCAGGCGGTTCCAGGTCAGATCCGGAAGCTACCGACCAGCTGCTTCAGGCGCCCGGCCTGCTGCTCCAGGTCCGAGCACGCGCGCAGGGTGGCCTGCAGGTTCTCGACCCCTTCCTGGTTGAGCATGTTGATCTCGTTGATGTCCATGTTGATCGAGTCGACCACGGCGGTCTGTTCCTCGGTGGCGGTGGCCACCGACTGGTTCATGCCGTCGATCTCGCCGATGCGCTGGGTGACGCTGCCCAGGCGTTCGCCGGCCTGGTTGGCGATGTCCATGCTGTCCTGGCTGTGGCGCTGGCTCTGGCCCATGGTGTCGACCGATTCACGGGCGCCGACCTGCAGCTCCTCGATCATCTTCTGCACCTGTTGCGCCGACTCCTGGGTGCGGTGGGCGAGGTTGCGCACTTCGTCCGCCACCACGGCGAAACCACGCCCGGCCTCGCCGGCGCGGGCGGCCTCGATCGCGGCATTCAGCGCCAGCAGGTTGGTCTGCTGGGAAATGCTGGTGATCACTTCGAGGATCTGGCCGATGTTGACGGTTTTGTTGTTGAGCGTCTCGATATGCTCGCTTGACGTGACGATCAGGTCCGACAGGCGATTCATCGCATCGATGTTGCGCTGCACCACTTGCTGACCTTCCTCAGCCAGCAAACGGGCGGAGCTGGCATGTTGCGAGGCCTGGGCGGCGTTGCCGGCAATTTCCTGGGCGGCGGCGCCGAGCTGGTTGATGGCGGCGGCGACGCTGTTGGTGCGGTTGGACTGTTCGTCGGAGTTGCTCATCGACGAGTTGGAGGCGCTGATCACTCGCAGGGCCACTTCGTTGACCTGCTCGGTGGCCGACGACACTTCGCGGATCGAGCCGTGGATACGCTCGACGAAGCGGTTGAAGGCTGTCCCGAGGATGCCGAACTCGTCGTGGTTGTGGATCTCCAGGCGACGAGTCAGGTCGCCTTCGCCCTCGGCGATGTTCGCCATGGCGCGGGTCATGGTATGCAGCGGTTGCATCAACACGTTGATCAGCAGCCCCAGCAGGGCAATGATGATCACCACCGCCACCAGGGTGGCGATCACCGCGGAGGTGCGGAAGGTGCTGAGCATCGAGAAGGCCTTGTCCTTGTCCACCGAAAGGCCGATGTACCAGTTGGCCGAAGGCAGGCCCTTGACCGGGGTGAAGGTCAGCAAGCGGGTCTGGCCGTTGAGCTCGACCTCGGTCAGGTCACCGGACAGGCGTGGGGTGTTCTGCGGGAACAGGTCCGACAGCGACTTCATCACCAGGTTCTTGTCCGGGTGCACCAGGATCTTGCCCTGGTCGTTGACCAGGAAGGCGTAGCCCATGCCGCCGAAGTTCAGCGCGTTGATGATCTCCACCAGGCCGTCCAAGGCCAGGTCGCCACCGACCACGCCGACCGAGCGCGAGGCGGTGTCGACGATCGAGATGACCATCTTGTTGGTGGCCATGTCGATATAGGGCTCGGTGAGCATCGGCCCATTGGCATTCAAGCCATCCTTGTACCAGGGGCGTACGCGCGGGTCGTAGCCGTCGGGCATCTTGGTGTCGGGGCGCACGGTGAAGGTACCGTCGGGCTGGCCCAGGTAAATGGTCAGGAAGCTTGAGGTCAGGGCGTTCTGGCCGAGCAGGGCGCCGGCATTTTGTGGCGATTGGGCGAGGTTCTGGGCGACGTTTTCGACCAGTTTGATCCGCCCCTCGAACAGGTTGCGAATGTTCGTGGACGTCGACTCGCCCATTTCAGCCAGGTAGTTCTCCAGGTTGGCGCGAATGGCATTACGCTGGAGGTAGTCGTTGTAGAGGGTGAACAGGCTGAAGGCGAGGATCACGATCAGTGATGCCGCCAGAAGAATCTTGTGGCTGAAACGAAGGCTTTTATTCATGACGTGATGCGTCCGCTAAGGTTTTGTTATCGGGTCGTTCGCACAAAGCACGGCTGGAAAACAGTGCAACAATTCCCGTGAGTCCTTTTCGGGTTGTTACTGTCTTTCTGGGAAGAATCATTTTGAAATATCGGCAGTCAGGTGGCAGAACTTGAGTAGGGGATGAAGCAAGATGTCAGATTCTTCGCAAATGGTTGTAGGGGCTGGCCCTGATGCCCAGCCCGTATCACAGGCCATGCGTCTGGCCAATCGCCATGGTTTGGTGGCGGGGGCGACCGGTACCGGCAAGACCGTTACCTTGCAGCACCTGGCCGAGCTGTTCAGCGATGCGGGTGTCGCGGTGTTCGCCGCGGATGTGAAGGGTGACCTGTGTGGCCTCGGCGCCGCTGGTGCCCCCCAGGGCAAGGTGGCCGAGCGTATCGCCGCGATGCCCTGGTTGAACCACAGGCCGCAGGCCTACCCGGTTACCTTGTGGGATGTCGCCGGGCAATCCGGGCATCCCTTGCGCACCACCTTGAGCGACATGGGGCCCTTGCTGCTGGGTAACCTGCTTGAGTTGACCGACAGTCAGCAGGCCGCGCTGTACGCGGCCTTCAAGGTGGCAGACCGCGAAGGGTTGCTGTTGCTCGACCTGAAAGACCTCAAGGCCCTGCTCGCGCACCTGAAGGACAACCCCCAACTGCTGGGCGAGGACAGCGCGCTGATGACCAGCGCCTCCACTCAAGCCCTGCTGCGTCGATTGGCGACCCTCGAGCAACAGGGGGCCGAGGCGCTGTTCGGCGAGCCGGCCCTGCAACTGGAAGACTTGCTGCGGGTCGACGGCGATGGTCGAGGACGCATCCACCTGCTCGATGCCAGCCGGCTGGTGCATGACGCCCCCAAGGTCTATGCGACTTTCCTGCTCTGGCTGCTGGCCGAGCTGTTCGAGCAGTTGCCCGAACGCGGTGATGCCGACAAGCCGGTGCTGGCGCTGTTTTTCGACGAGGCGCACTTGCTGTTCAATGGCACGCCAAAGGCCTTGCAGGACCGCCTGGAGCAAGTGGTGCGGCTGATCCGCTCCAAGGGCGTGGGGGTGTATTTCGTCACCCAGTCGCCCGGAGACCTGCCCGATGCCGTACTGGCCCAGTTGGGGTTGCGTATCCAGCATGGCCTGCGGGCGTTCACGGCCAAGGAGCAGAAGTCGCTGCGCGCCGTGGCCGATGGTTTTCGCCCCAACCCTGCGTTCGACAGCCTGGCGGTGCTGACCGAGCTGGGCATCGGCGAGGCGTTGGTGGGCACGTTGGAGGAGAAGGGCACGCCTGCGATCGTCCAGCGGGTACTGATTGCACCTCCCCAGTCGCGGATCGGGCCGTTAAGCGCCGCCGAGCGCAGTGCGTTGATCAGCGCCTCGCCTCTGGCGGGGCGTTATGACAAGCCGATCGATCGTGAATCAGCTTACGAAATGCTCACCCAGCGCAAGGGCGCGCCGGTGGAACCGGCGCCACAACCCAAGGCGGATGAAGACAGTTTTGCCGACAAGGCCGGAGAGTTTCTGCAAAGTGCGGCGGGGCAGGCGATCAAGTCGGCGGTGCGCCAGGCGGCCAATCAGTTGGGGCGGCAGTTGGTGCGTGGCTTGATGGGGTCGTTGCTGGGCGGGAAGAAACGCTAGCTTCAGGGCTGTACGCACGATCCTGTAGGCGCCGGCTTGCCGGCGAACATCGGCTTCGACAAGCAGTCAGTTGTTTCCAGGAAGGTTCAGGCTGACAAGCATGAAAAAGGCGCCTTGAGGCGCCTTTTTCATGCGGTTGCAGTCACTCAGCCAATGGCCTTGGACGCCAGCCAGAACAAGCCGGCCGCCAGGCCCATCGAGGCCGGCAGGGTGAGCACCCAGGCCAGCAGGATGGTCTTCACCGTGCCGCCCTGCAGGCCGCTCTTGTTGGCGACCATGGTGCCGGCCACACCCGACGAGAGCACGTGGGTGGTGGATACCGGCAGGCTGAAGATGTTGGCCATGCCGATGGCACAGGCGGCGGTGATCTGCGCCGACATGCCCTGGGCATAGGTCATGCCTTGCTTGCCGATCTTCTCACCGACGGTCAGCACCACGCGCTTCCAGCCGACCATGGTACCCAGGCCCAGGGCCAGGGCGACGGCGACGATCACCCAGAACGGCGCATACTCGGTGGTGGCGGTCAGGTCCTTGCGCAGCTTCTCCAGGTCGGCCTTTTCGCGGGCTTCCAGGCCTGGCAGCTTGCCGACCTTCTTCGCCGTGTCGTCCAGGCAAAGCAGGTAGCGGCGCACTTCGACGCGCTTCTCGGCGCTCAGGGCGCGGTAGTCGGTCACGCCGGCGAGCGAGGATTGCAGGGCGGCGATGGTCGGCTCGGTCTGCTGCGGGTTGCAGCTGAACTGCTCCGGCAGGTCGCTCGATTGCGCCTTGCCCAGTGCCAGGAACTCGCCGAGGGTGGCGGCGTTGCGCTGGTAGAACTGGCTCAGGTGCATGGTTGCGTCGCGGGTGCGCTCGATCTGGTAGGTGGTGCTGTTCAGGTCGAGGACGAACTTGGCCGGGACGATACCGATCAGTACCAGCATGATCAGGCCGATGCCTTTCTGGCCGTCGTTGGAACCGTGCACGAAGCTCACGCCCATGGCCGAGATTACCAGCACCAGGCGGTTCCAGAACGGTGGGTGTTTCTTGTCGTCGAGCTTGCGGCGCTGTTCGGGCGTCTTGTGCATTTTCGACAGCGGGCGCCACCACTTCAGGCCTAGCAGCACCAGGGCTGCAACGGCAAAGCCAGCCATTGGCGAGAGGACCAGCGACGTGGCGATGTCGATCGCCTTCTGCCAGTTCACGCCATCGCCCAGCGGGATGTCGCTGATCAGTGCGTTGGCCAGGCCGACACCGAGGATCGAGCCGATCAGGGTGTGCGAACTGGAGGCCGGGATACCGAAGTACCAGGTGCCCAGGTTCCAGGTGATGGCCGCGGCCAGCAACGAGAAGACCATGGCCAGGCCGTGCCCGGTGTTCACATTGATCAGCAGTTCGACCGGCAGCAGGTGGACGATGGCGTAGGCCACCCCGACACCGCCGAGCAGAACCCCGAGGAAGTTGAACACACCGGAGAAGAACACGGCCAGGTGCGGTGGCATGGCTTTGGTATAGATGACAGTGGCTACCGCGTTGGCGGTGTCATGAAAGCCATTGATGAACTCGAATGCGAGGACGAAGGTCAAAGCGAGCGTCAGGCTCACGATAACCCAGGCATCCAGTCCGCTGAATAAATCGATCATGAAGGTTTTCTGGCGGTCTTAGGGGGGCGGGATTATGCCAGAAAACCATGGCAATCGATGCACCTGCCGCTGACCGATGGCAGGGCGACGGGTGTTGCCGATGGCGGTGCTGGCAATGCGATAGCGGTCGAAAGTGCGCAGAAAATTCGGCAATTTCTAGAAAAATCAAAGCTTTGATGCGTAAGTGGATTCTGGTTCGGCTTTCAAACGCTTGTATGAAATTTGTGTGAATCCATTTCACCAAGGCTGTTTCGACCACGCTCAACCCGCATCAGGGCGATCGCCGGTGGCGCGATGGCATCATGCAGGTTCATCACCCTCGGTGCGCAGTTCCTTCTCCATCTTTTCCAGCTCATGGGCAAAGGCCTGGTCACGGACAGTGGCGCGTTTGCGCCAGGGTTTGCGTTCCGGTTCGGGTTGCGCGGCATAGGTGGTGACTTCACCACCGTAAACATCCTTGTAACGTTCAGCCTGGCGCTCGAGTTCCGCGCGCAGTTCTTCTTTCGTCACAGTAATACCTGAATAGGTTGAAGTTTGGTGCTGGCGTTGAAGGACACACTTAATGTGTGGGCACACCGTCGGCACGAAATGATTCGTCGCGAGGACACGGGGTGGAGAGTGAAGGGCAACCTGGGAAAGTGCCTTTGATCACCACCGGACAAGCCATGCCTGAGGCGATGGTCCTGACGGTCGGAAAGCGACGAAGGTGGGTCGATTGGATCCGTAATAGTGCAATTGAACAATCGATCGGGGCGATTATAGCAACCGCCAAGTCGAAGACTATCGTTCTTTACTTGTTACTGACAAGGTCGCTGAAGTTGTCATTGACTGCCGTGGGCATTCGCTTCTGCGGTCGTCAGGAAGTTCCAGCGTCTTGAGGCCTGGAAGTTTACTTCAAGCCGCTTAAATGAAAACGGCCTCGCGGGAGGGCGAGGCCGTTGCCTGGGACTTCTGCGGTGGGTACCTGACCAGTCTCTCCAAAGAAGCCACATGTGGCAGGGGAAAGGTATAAGCAAAAGTGTCAGCGGTCAATTGCGATTATCGGCCGTTCGTTCGATAATCGCACGAACCAGCGTTTTTTTTGAGGCGAGTCCATGAGCGAAGAAACCAGCGGCCCCCTGGCGAACGAACCTGCAAAGGGCGCGACGCCTGCCATGGCACCGCCGATCGTGGCTTCGGCGGCCAAGCGCATTCAGGCGTTCACCGGCGATCCGGACTTCATGACCTCCCTGGCCCGTGGCCTGGCGGTGATCCAAGCCTTCCAGGAGCGCAAGCGTCACCTGACCATCGCCCAGATCAGCCATCGCACGGAGATTCCCCGCGCGGCCGTGCGCCGTTGCCTGCACACCTTGATCAAGCTGGGCTATGCCACCACCGATGGCCGCACCTACTCATTGCTGCCCAAGGTACTGACACTGGGCCACGCCTACCTGTCCTCGACCCCGCTGGCGGTTTCGGCCCAACCCTACCTGGACCGGATCAGCGACCAGCTTCACGAGGCGGCCAACATGGCCACCCTCGAAGGCGACGATATCCTTTATATAGCCCGCTCGGCCACGGTGGAGCGGTTGATCTCGGTGGACTTGTCGGTGGGCGGGCGGCTGCCGGCCTACTGCACGTCGATGGGCCGGATTCTCCTGGCGGCCCTCGACGACGCCAGTCTCCACGAGTATCTGGAGCGTGCCGACCTCAAGGCCCGAACCAGTCGTACCCTGCACGATCCGGAGTCGTTGTTCGCGTGTATCCAGCAGGTGCGTCAGCAGGGTTGGTGCGTGGTCGACCAGGAGCTGGAACAGGGGCTGCGTTCGATCGCCGTGCCGATCTACGATGCCTCCGGGCAGGTGCTGGCGGCGCTGAATGTCAGTACCCATGTAGGGCGGGTCAGCCGCAGCGAGCTGGAGCAGCGCTTCCTGCCGATCCTGCTGGCAGCCAGCCGGGATCTCTGTCATCAGTTGTTCGGTTGATGATGGGGTTGCAAAGATCTGTAGGAGCGGCTTTAGCCGCGATGCAGGCACCGCGGTGTCTGGCACCCGCTTGCGCGGGTAATCGCGGCTGAAGCCGCTCCTACAGGTAAGTTGTACAGCCCACATGTATTCCTGTTCGATAAACGCACAATCTCGTTTCCAATGAATTGCGCAGCCCACGCCTGCTGATTAATGTCTGTCGCACGAGTCGGCTTTGCCGACCCGACAATAACAACAGGCCAGAAGGGCTCCCCATGAAAACGCCTCTATCGTTGTCGCGGCCGCACCCGCGCACGGTGCCTTTGCGCTCAGGCTGATCCAGCGCCTGTCTATCCGAGAAGTTTCCTGCCCCTGCGTTTTTACTTTTACGCAGTCGCCTGCCTGCGCCTCTTTCCTGGATAACAATAATGAACAAACCGCAATCCACGGTTGGCCAATGCCTCGACGTCCAGTCGTTCATCAATGACCAGCCCCTGTCCCGTTATCAATGGCGGGTGGTCATCCTGTGCTTTTTGATCGTCTTCCTCGATGGCCTCGACACGGCTGCCATGGGTTTCATCGCCCCGGCGTTGTCCCAGGAGTGGGGGATCGACCGCGCCAGCCTCGGCCCGGTGATGAGCGCCGCGCTGATCGGCATGGTGTTTGGCGCGCTGGGTTCCGGCCCGCTGGCCGACCGCTTCGGGCGCAAGGGTGTGCTGGTGGCGGCAGTGCTGGTGTTCGGTGGGTTCAGCCTGGCTTCGGCCTACGCCAGTAATGTCGACCAATTGTTGGTACTGCGCTTCCTCACGGGCCTCGGCCTGGGCGCGGGCATGCCCAATGCCACCACATTGCTCTCCGAGTACACCCCCGAGCGGCTCAAGTCATTGCTGGTGACCAGCATGTTCTGTGGTTTCAACCTGGGCATGGCCGGTGGCGGTTTCATGTCCGCCAAGTTGATCCCGGCCTACGGCTGGCACAGCCTGCTGGTGATCGGCGGGGTATTGCCCTTGCTGCTGGCGCTTGTGCTGCTGGCCTGGCTACCGGAGTCGGCGCGTTTCCTGGTGGTGCGCAACCGCAGCGTGGACAGGATTCGCAAGACCCTGGCGCCCATTGCACCGACGGTGGTCGCGCAAGCGTCGAGCTTCAGCGTGCCGGAGCAGAAGGCAGTGGCCACGCGCAATGTGTTTGCGGTGATCTTCTCTGGAACCTATGGCTTGGGTACCCTGTTGTTGTGGCTGACCTACTTCATGGGCCTGGTGATTGTCTATCTGCTGACCAGCTGGCTGCCCACCTTGATGCGTGACAGCGGCGCGAGCATGGAGCAGGCCGCGTTCATCGGTGCATTGTTCCAGTTTGGTGGCGTGCTCAGCGCGGTGGTGGTGGGCTGGGCCATGGACCGTTTCAACCCGCACACGGTGATCGGCCTGTTCTACTTGCTGGCCGGTGTGTTCGCCTATGCGGTAGGGCAGAGCCTGGGCAACATCACCTTGCTGGCCACACTGGTGCTGATCGCCGGCATGTGCGTCAACGGTGCGCAGTCGGCCATGCCTTCGCTGGCGGCACGGTTCTACCCGACTCAGGGGCGGGCCACCGGAGTGTCGTGGATGCTCGGGATCGGGCGGTTCGGAGCGATTCTGGGAGCCTGGAGTGGCGCTACCTTGCTTGGGTTGGGGTGGAGTTTCGAGCAGGTGCTGACGGCGTTGCTGGTGCCGGCGGCATTGGCGACGGTAGGGGTGGTGGTTAAGGGGTTGGTGAGCCACGCCGACGCCACCTGACCAGGCGCTGACAACCCTCTGTAGGAGCCGGCTTGCCGGCGAACACCGGCATGGCCGGTGCCTGCCACCGCGTTGCCTGGTTCGCCGGCAAGGCCGGCTCCTACAGTTGAGAACATGTCGACCCTAGTAATAAATCGTTCGATAATCGAACAATAGTGCGATTATCGGATTGTAACGCTGCCGGCATCCTCCTTAATCTGGGCCCATCGCAGCGATGCATCGGCCCGCTGCTCACTGACCCGACTCGTCCTGACCAGGAGTCTCCAATGGCAGCAATCCTCTCGCTTCACGAGGCCGTGAAGCAGTTCATCCAGGATGGCGACAGCGTCGCCCTCGAAGGCTTCACCCACCTGATCCCGACCGCCGCGGGCCACGAGATCATCCGCCAGGGCAAGCGCGACCTGACCCTGGTGCGCATGACTCCGGACCTGATCTACGACCAGTTGATCGGTGCCGGCTGTGCGCGCAAGCTGATCTTCTCCTGGGGCGGCAACCCGGGCGTCGGTTCGCTGCACCGCTTGCGCGATGCCGTCGAGAAGCAGTGGCCGCATGCGATCGAAATCGAGGAACACAGCCACGCCGACCTGGCCAACGCCTACGTCGCCGGTGCATCCGGGCTGCCGTTCGCAGTGCTGCGTGCCTACGCCGGTTCCGACCTGCCCAAGGTCAACCCGCTGATCAAGAGCGTCACCTGCCCGTTCACCGGCGAAGTGCTCGCCGCCGTGCCTTCGGTGCGCCCGGACGTCACCGTGATTCATGCGCAGAAGGCCGACCGCAAGGGCAATGTGCTGCTGTGGGGCATCCTTGGCGTGCAGAAGGAAGCGGCTCTGGCGGCCAAGCGCTGCATCGTCACCGTCGAAGAGATCGTCGATGACCTGAATGCGCCAATGAACGCCTGTGTGCTGCCGACCTGGGCGCTCAGCGCGGTATGCCTGGTGCCTGGCGGCGCCCATCCGTCCTACGCTCATGGTTACTACGAGCGTGACAACCGCTTCTACCAGGCCTGGGACCCGATCGCCCGCAACCGTGAGTCGTTCTCTGCCTGGATCGATACCTACATCCGCGGCACCGCAGACTTCAATGAATTCCAGGCCAAGCTGGCCAGCACCGCGGAGGCCGCGCAATGAGCTACTCCACTTCCGAAATGATGACCGTCGCCGCTGCCCGCCGCCTGCGCAACGGCGCCGTCTGCTTCGTCGGTATCGGCCTGCCGTCCAAGGCCGCCAACCTGGCGCGCCTGACCTCGTCGCCCGACGTGGTGCTGATCTACGAATCCGGCCCGATCGGTGCCAAGCCCAGCGTGTTGCCGCTGTCGATCGGTGACGGCGAACTGGCCGAGACCGCCGACACCGTGGTGCCTACCGGCGAGATTTTCCGCTACTGGCTGCAGGGGGGGCGTATCGATGTCGGTTTCCTCGGCGCCGCCCAGGTCGACCGCTTCGGCAACATCAACACCACCGTGGTGGGCGACTATCACGCGCCGAAGACCCGCCTGCCGGGTGCCGGTGGCGCGCCGGAGATCGCCGGCTCCGCCAAGCAGGTGCTGATCATCCTCAAGCAGTCGCCACGGGCCTTCGTCGACAAGCTCGATTTCATCACCTCGGTCGGCCATGGCGAAGGCGGCGATTCGCGCAAACGCCTGGGCCTGCCAGGGGAGGGGCCGGTCGGCATCATCACCGACCTGTGCATCATGGAGCCGGAAGAGGGCACCCACGAGTTCGTGGTCACTGCAATCCATCCGGGGGTGACCCGTGAGCAGATCATCGCCGCTACCGGCTGGGCGATCCGTTTCGCCGACGATGTGCAGGAAACCGCCGCGCCGAGTGAAGTCGAATTGTCCGCCCTGCGCGACCTCGAAGCCCGCACCGCCGCCGCCCATGGCCAGACGGCAGGAGAAGCCTGATGCGTGATGTATACATCTGCGACGCCATCCGCACCCCCATCGGCCGCTTCGGCGGTGCCCTGGCCGGCGTGCGTGCCGACGACCTGGCGGCGGTGCCGCTCAAGGCGCTGATCGAGCGCAACCCGGGCGTGCAGTGGGACCAGCTCGACGAAGTGTTCTTTGGCTGCGCCAACCAGGCCGGTGAGGACAACCGCAACGTTGCGCGCATGGCGCTGCTGTTGGCGGGCCTGCCGGAAAACATTCCAGGCGTGACCCTCAACCGTCTGTGCGCTTCGGGCATGGATGCCATTGGCACTGCATTCCGCGCCATCGCCAGCGGTGAGATGGAGCTGGCTATCGCAGGCGGCGTCGAGTCGATGTCCCGTGCGCCGTTCGTCATGGGCAAGGCCGAGAGCGGCTATTCGCGCAACATGAAGCTGGAGGACACCACGATCGGTTGGCGTTTCATCAATCCGTTGATGAAAGTCCAGTACGGCGTGGACTCGATGCCCGAAACCGCCGACAACGTTGCCGACGACTACCAGGTCTCGCGTGCGGATCAGGACGCCTTTGCCTTGCGCAGCCAGCAGAAGGCAGCCGCCGCGCAGGCTGCGGGGTTCTTTGCCGAGGAAATCGTGCCGGTGCGCATTGCCCACAAGAAAGGCGAATTTCTGGTCGAACGTGACGAGCACCTGCGGCCGGACACCACCCTGGAGGCGTTGAACGCGCTCAGACCGGTGAATGGCCCGAACAAGACTGTCACTGCGGGCAATGCCTCGGGGGTCAACGACGGTGCGGCGGCCTTGATCCTCGCGTCGGCCGAGGCCGTGAAGAAACATGGGTTGACCCCACGCGCCCGGGTGCTAGGCATGGCCAGCGCCGGTGTGGCGCCACGGGTGATGGGTATCGGCCCGGTGCCGGCGGTACGCAAACTGACCGAGCGCCTGGGCGTGGCGGTGACGGATTTCGATGTCATCGAGTTGAACGAAGCGTTTGCCAGCCAGGGCTTGGCGGTACTGCGCGAGTTGGGCGTGGCGGACGATGCGCCGCAGGTGAACCCCAACGGTGGCGCGATTGCCCTGGGGCATCCGCTGGGGATGAGCGGGGCACGGTTGGTGCTGACGGCGTTGCACCAGTTGGAGAAGCGTGGTGGACGCAAAGGTCTGGCAACCATGTGCGTGGGAGTTGGCCAAGGGTTGGCGCTGGCCATCGAGCGGGTCTGATCCCGAACACGGCACGGTCCCCTGTAGGAGCGGCCTTGTGCCGCGAAAGGGCTGCGCAGCAGCCCCAGGATCTGAAACCCTTCAAGATTGCCGGGGCTGCCTTGCAGCCCTTTCGCGGCTCAAGGCCGCTCCTACACAGGGATCGAGGTCTTGAAGGGGAACGAGATTGTTACTGGGTATGTCTAGACTTTGCAGTGACCCCCCAGGAGTGAAAAACACCATGACTTCCAGCTACTACACCGGTGAAGAACGCAGCAAACGCATCTTCGCCATCGTCGGCGCCTCGTCGGGCAACCTGGTGGAATGGTTCGACTTCTATGTCTACGCCTTCTGCGCAATCTATTTCGCCCCGGCCTTCTTCCCCTCCGACAACCCCACCGTGCAATTGCTCAACACTGCCGGAGTATTCGCCGCCGGCTTCCTGATGCGCCCCATCGGCGGCTGGATCTTCGGCCGCCTGGCCGACCGCCACGGGCGCAAGAATTCGCTGATGACCTCGGTGCTGATGATGTGCTTCGGCTCGCTGATCATCGCCTGCCTGCCCACCTACGCCAGCATTGGTGCCTGGGCGCCGGCCCTGCTGCTGCTGGCGCGGTTGATCCAGGGCCTGTCGGTGGGCGGCGAGTACGGCACCACCGCCACCTACATGAGCGAAGTGGCCCTGCGTGGCCAGCGCGGTTTCTTCGCCTCGTTCCAGTACGTCACCCTGATCGGCGGCCAGTTGCTGGCGGTGCTGGTGGTGGTGATCCTGCAGCAGTTGCTCACCGAGGAAGAGCTGCGTGCCTACGGCTGGCGCATCCCCTTCGTGGTCGGTGCCATCGCCGCGCTGATCTCGCTGATGCTGCGTCGCTCGTTGAAAGAGACCAGCAGCGCCGAGAACCGTCAGGACAAGGAAGCCGGGACCATCGGCGGCCTGTTCCGACACCACACCGCCGCCTTCATCACGGTGCTCGGTTACACCGCCGGCGGTTCGCTGATCTTCTACACCTTCACCACCTACATGCAGAAGTACCTGGTCAACACGGCCGGGATGAACGCCAAGAGCGCCAGCTTCGTGATGACCGGCGCGCTGTTCCTGTTCATGATCCTGCAGCCGGTGTTCGGCATGCTCTCGGACCGTATCGGCCGACGCAACTCGATGCTGCTGTTCGGCGCGCTGGGGACGATTTTCACCGTGCCGCTGTTGATGGCGCTGAAGACCGTCACCAGCCCGTTCATGGCCTTCGTGCTGGTGACCCTGGCGCTGTGCATCGTCAGTTTCTACACCTCCATCAGTGGCCTGGTGAAGGCCGAGATGTTCCCGCCGCAGGTGCGCGCCCTGGGTGTCGGCCTGGCCTACGCGGTGGCCAATGCGGTGTTCGGCGGCTCGGCCGAGTATGTGGCCCTGAATTTGAAAAACTTGGGCATGGAGAACACCTTCTACTGGTACGTGACCGTCATGATGGCGATCGCCTTCCTGTTCAGCCTGCGCCTGCCGAAGCAGGCGGCGTACCTGCACCATGATCACTAAGGACATTGCATGAGCAATCAGCTGTTCGATGCCTACTTCACCGCGCCGGCCATGCGCGAGGTCTTTTCCGATCGTGGCCGGCTGCAAGGCATGCTCGACTTCGAGGCCGCGCTGGCCCGCGCCGAGGCCGCCGCCGGGTTGGTGCCGCACACGGCGGTGATGGCCATCGAGGCGGCGTGCAAGGCCGAGCGCTACGATGTGCAGGCCCTGGCGCAGGCCATCGCCATCGCCGGCAATTCGGCGATCCCGCTGGTCAAGGCGCTGGGCAAGGTGGTCGCCAGCGGCGTGCCCGAGGCTGAGCGCTACGTGCACCTGGGCGCCACCAGCCAGGATGCGATGGACAGCGGTCTGGTTTTGCAGCTGCGCGATGCGCTGGCGCTGATTGAAAGCGACCTCGCCAAGTTGGCCGACACCCTGGCCCGTCAGGCATTGCAGCATGCCGACACGCCGTTGGTGGGGCGGACCTGGTTGCAGCACGCCACACCGGTGACGCTGGGCATGAAACTGGCTGGTGTGCTCGGCGCGTTGACCCGCCATCGCCAACGCCTCAAGGAGCTGCGCCCGCGTCTGCTGGTGCTGCAGTTCGGCGGTGCCTCCGGCAGCCTGGCGGCATTGGGCAGCAAGGCCCTGCCGGTGACCGAGGCGCTGGCCGAACAGCTCAAGCTGACCGTGCCTGAGCAACCGTGGCACACCCAGCGCGACCGCCTGGTGGAGTTTGCCTCGGTGCTGGGCTTGATCGCCGGCAGCCTGGGCAAGTTCGGCCGCGATGTCAGCCTGTTGATGCAGACCGAGGTGGGCGAGTTGTTTGAACCTTCCGCGCCGGGCAAGGGCGGTTCCTCGACCATGCCGCACAAGCGCAACCCGGTGGGCGCGGCGGTGCTGATCGGCGCCGCCACCCGTGTGCCAGGCCTGGTCTCGACGCTGTTCGCCGCCATGCCACAGGAGCATGAGCGCAGCCTGGGCCTGTGGCACGCCGAGTGGGAGACCTTGCCGGAGATCTGTTGCCTGGTGTCCGGCGCGCTGCGCCAGGCCCAGGTGATCGCCGAAGGCATGGAGATGGATGCTGCGCGCATGCGCCGCAACCTTGACCTCACCCAGGGCCTGGTGCTGGCCGAAGCGGTCAGTATTGTCCTGGCCCAGCGCCTGGGGCGCGAGCGTGCCCATCACCTGCTGGAGCAGTGCTGCCAGCGTGCGGTCGCCGAGCAGCGTCACTTGCGTGCCGTGCTCGGCGACGAGCCGCAGGTCAGCGCCGAGCTGTCCGCCGATGAGCTCGACCGCTTGCTCGACCCGGCCCATTACCTTGGCCAGGCCCGCGTCTGGGTGGCGCGCGCCGTGGCCGAACATCAACGTTTCACCGCCTGAAAGGAGACCGCTGTGGCGCACGTGCAACTGGCCGATGGCGAACTGCATTACCTACTCGACGGCCCGGCCGATGCCCCGGTGCTGGTGCTGTCCAACTCGCTGGGCACCGACCTGCATATGTGGGATGCGCAGGTCCCGGTGTGGCGCGAGCATTTTCGCGTGCTGCGCTACGACACCCGGGGGCACGGCGAGTCTTTGGTGACCGATGGCCCATACACCATCGAACAACTGGGCGGCGATGTACTGGCCCTGCTCGATGCCCTGGATATCGAGAAAGCCCATTTCGTCGGCCTGTCCATGGGCGGCCTGATCGGCCAGTGGCTGGCGATCAACGCCGGCCATCGCCTGCTCAGCCTGACCCTGTGCAACACGGCGGCGAAGATTGGCAGTGACGACGTGTGGAACACCCGTATCGACACGGTGCTCAAGGGCGGCCGGCAGGCCATGGGCGACCTGCGCGACGCCTCGATCGCCCGCTGGTTCACCCCGGCCTTCGCCGCGGCCGAGCCGGACCAGGCCCAGCGCATCTGCCAGATGCTGGCGCAGACTTCGCCTGCAGGCTACGCGGCCAACTGTGGCGCGGTGCGCGATGCCGACCTGCGTGACCAGCTCAACCATATCCAGGTGCCGACCTTGATCGTCGCCGGCACCGCCGATGCGGTCACCACCCCTGAACATGGTCGTTTCATGCAGGCCGGTATCCTTGGTGCCGAATACGTCGAGTTCCCGGCGGCGCATCTGTCCAACGTCGAGACTGGCGCGCCGTTCAGCCACCGCGTGCTCGACTTCCTGCTGAGCCGCTGAGGAGCCGACCGTGGACGAGAAACAACGCTACGAAGCAGGCATGAAGGTGCGCCGAGCGGTGCTGGGCGATGCCCATGTCGACCGCAGCCTGGAGAAGCTCAACGACTTCAACGGCGAGTTCCAGGAAATGATCACCCGCCATGCCTGGGGCGATATCTGGACCCGCCCCGGGTTGCCCCGGCATACCCGCAGCCTGATCACCATCGCCATGCTGATCGGCATGAACCGCAACGACGAACTCAAGCTGCACCTGCGCGCAGCCGCCAACAATGGCGTGACGCGGGAAGAGATCAAGGAAGTGATCATGCAGAGCGCGATCTACTGCGGGATTCCCGCAGCCAATGCCACGTTCCACCTGGCGGAATCGGTATGGGACGAGCTGGGAGTCGAGTCGCGCGGCTGATCGATGTGCTGGCCCGAAACGCAACGAGGCCGCTGCCAGAGAATGGCAGCGGCCTCGTTGCGTGATGCGGTGGTGCGGGCACCACCGCTCAGGCGGGCTTATTCAGCCAGCTTGTAGGCGATGATGTAGTCGCCCATGCGGGTGCCCAGCGAGCCGTGGCCGCCAGCGGTCACCAGCACGTACTGCTTGCCGTCCTTGCCGGTGTAGGTCATCGGCGTGGCCTGTCCGCCTGCCGGCAGGCGGCCTTTCCACAGCTCCTGGCCGTTTTTCACGTCATAGGCGCGCAGGTACTGGTCCAGGGTGCCGCTGAGGAAGCCGACGCCACCGGCGGTGACGATCGAACCGCCCATGCTGGGTACGCCCACCGGCATGCCGATCGGCACTGGGGTGCTGTCACGGGTGGTACCGTTCTTGTGCTTCCACACCACCTTGTTGGTGAACAGGTCGATGGCCGCCACATAGCCCCAGGCCGGCGCCTGGCATGGGATGCCGATCGGCGACATGAACGGGTGCATGGTGACTGCGTAAGGCGCGCCAGCATTCGGTTGCACGCCGCTGGTCTCGCTTTCGCGCTTGCTGCCTTCAGCCACCTGCTCGCGAGGGATCATCTTCGACACGAAGGCCATGTAGTTCGGCGAGGTGAACAGCAGCTGGCGCACCGGGTCGACCGACACGCTGCCCCAGTTGAACACGCCGACGTTGCCCGGGTAGACCAGGCTGCCCTGCTCGGAAGGCGGGGTGTACTGGCCTTCGTAGCGCAGGCCGCGGAACTGGATGCGGCAGAGCATCTGGTCGAACGGCGTGGCGCCCCACATGGCCTGTTCGGTCAGTTCCGGGCCGAGCAGGTTGAGGTCGGAACGGGCTTGAGTTGGCGCGGTGTGGTCGCCTTTCACGGCGCCTTGCGGTACCGGGATCTCGCGGATCGGCACGATCGGGGTGCCGTCGCGGCGGTCGAGCACGTACAGGCTGCCTTGCTTGGTCGGCACGATGACCGCCGGCTTGACGCCGTCATCGGTCTTCAGGTGCACCAAGGTGGGCTGGCTGCCGACGTCCATGTCCCACAGGTCGTGGTGGGTGAACTGGTAGTTCCAGCGCGCCTTGCCGGTGGCCAGGTCCAGGGCGACGATGCCGGCGCTGTACTTCTCGGCGCCCGGGGTGCGGTCGGCGCCCCACTGGTCGGGGGTCTGGTTGCCCAGGGGCAGGTAGATCATGCCGAGGTCTTCATCGACGCTGGCGATCGACCACATGTTGGCCGAGTTGCGGCTGTACAGCTTGCCGTCGGCCAGAGGCTTGGTGTCGTCCGGGTTGTTGCTGTCCCAGTTCCACACCAGGTGGCCGTCGTGCACGTCGTAGGCGCGGATCACGCCGGACGGCTCGTTGGTCGACTCGTTGTCGGTGACGTGGCCACCGATGATCACCAGGCTGCGGGTGATCGCGGCCGGCGAGGTGGAGTAGTAGCCGCCGGCGGTGAACGGGCCGATGCCGCGGGTCAGGTCGATGACGCCCTGGTTGGCGAAGCCTTCGCAGACCTTGCCGGTGTCGGCGTTGATGGCGATCAGGCGGGCGTCGGCGGTGGGCAGGTAGAGGCGGCGCGGGCAGGCCTGGGCCACGGCCTGGCCGGCGTCGGATACCTTCGGTGCCGGGCTGCCGTCACGGCTGACGTAGCTGTTCTCGTCGTAGTACGAGACGCCGCGGCAGGTCATGTGGGCGAAGCCCTTGAAGGTGCCGGTCGGGCTCTTGACCTGCGGGTCGTAGCGCCAGATCTCGGCGCCGGTGTCCGGGTCCAGGGCCAGCAGCCGGCTGTGGGCGGTGCAGGCATAGAGCATGCCGTTGACCTTCAGCGGGGTGTTCTGGTTGGTCAGCTCCACCGGGTCGTTTTCGGTCGGCAGGTCGCCGGTGCGGATGCGCCAGGCTTCTTCCAGGCGGTAGGCATTCTGCGGGGTGATCTGGCGCAGCGGCGAGAAGCGGTCACCGTGCTCGGTGCGGCCATAGGCCTGCCATTCACCGTCCGGCATGGCCGGCGCGGCGCTGCCCATTTCGCTGTCATCGCGGGTGAACGCGCCACGGATTTCGCCCGGGTGGGTGAACTGGCTGGCGACCGCGGTTGCGCCGGAGGCCACCACGGCCACGCTGAGCAGGGCGGTGTTGAGCTTCGACGCCGGGCCTTGCAGCGGGCGACGGGCCCACGGCAGCAGCAGGACCACGCCGATGGCGAACCAGATGGCCAGGCGCGGCACCAGTTGCCACCAGTCCAGGCCGACTTCCCACAGCGCCCACACGGTGCTGCCCAACAGCACCAGGCCGTACAGGCCCAAGGCGATGCGGCGCTTGGCCAGCAGCAGGATGCCGGACAGGGCGAAGCCGATCCCGGCGATCAGGTAGTAAAGCGAACCACCCAGCTGGCTCAGCTTGATGCCGCCGGCCAGCAGGGCCAGGCCCATCAGCAACAGCAGCACGCCCATCAGGCGTGGTAGCCAGCGGGTTCCATTCTTGGCACCGTCAGTGCTCATCGTATGTTCTCCGTAGTATGGAAGGGTCGGGTTAGAAAGTGCTCTGGATCTTCAAGCCACCGATCAGCGCGTCGTCGACGTGCGACACGCCGCCCGGGTGGCGGATGTACTGCAGGTTCGGGCGCACCGTGAGCCAGTCGGCCAGGTGGATGCCGTAGTAGAGTTCGGCGCTGTACTCGGTGTCCTGCACGGGCAGGAAGCCGGGGTTGTCGTAGTCGTCCAGGCCGTTGGCCTGGTTGATGAGGCGGGCGTTCTTGCGGTAGCCGGGGTTGACGTGCACGCGGGCCAGGGCGAAACCGATGTCGTCCTTGGCGCGGGCATCGAACGGCCCTTTGTAAACCACACCTGCCTGAACATAGTTGTCGATGGCATTGGTCTTCTTGTCGTGCACCGTGGCGTTGGCGAACAGGCTCAGGCCGCGGGACTGGTCTGTGGCCAGCGAGGTCACCTGCTGCTGGGCGCCCAGCCACAGGCCGTGCTTGCTCGAGCTGCTGCGGTAGGCGGCGCCGCTGATGGCGGCCGGCGTGCCGTTGCTGTCCTTGAGTACATCCTGTGCCTTGGCATTACTGTAGTAGTAGCCGGCGCGATATTCCCCTTTCAGGCCGTTGAGGCGCGGGCTCCACACCAGTTCCACCGGCATTACCGCGCCTTGGGTGCCGCTGCCGCTGAGCTTGAAGCCGTTGTTGCTCTCGAGGTTGGAGGGGTTCTGCTCGTACACGCCGACCTGGGCGTAGAGCTCGTCGTTCAGGTTGTAGCGCACGCGCAGGGCCCACTGGCTGACCGGCCAGTTGTACCAGATGCCACCGACCCAGTTGCCCACCTGCGAGCCGCAGAACGCCAGGTTCTGGAAGTCGCAGGGGAAGCTGTTGAAGTCCTCGCCTTCGCCGAAGCGGCCAAATTTCACATCCAGCGCGCCGTCGAAGTACTTCTGCTTGATCCACATCTGGGTCAGGCGCCAGGTCTCGCCACGGCCCCAGACTTCCTGGGCCGAGGTGAAGCCGCCAACGCGCGGGTCGTTGATGCGGTCGTTGCTGATGTTGTCGCCATGGCGCTCGGTGACGGTCAGCTGGAACTCGGTGTCCTGCCAGCCGAGGATCTTTTGCAGGTCCATGTTCACGCCGAAGGTGAACTGGTCGCTGTAGCGCGCCGCACGGTCATGGCTGTAGCCGCCGTGCAGGTTGCTGCCCATCTCGCCGGTGTAGCCGAGGGTGAAGTCGTAGCCTTTCTCCAGCAGCTCGCTGCGGGTGCCGCCCCAGTCGCCGAGCATCCAGGGGGAATCCTTGGCGAACATCTCGTTGGCGCCGGTGGTGGGGGAGAGGCCGCCGAGCAGGGTGGCCAGGGCGAGGCTGGAGTAACGGGTCTTGGGCAGTTGGAACATGAGATAGCGCTATCTTTTGATTATTGAAGAAACGGCAAGCGCGACGAAGCGCGGGTTTTCGAAAAGGGAATGGCTGCGAAAGGTGTCAGGTGAAGCGATTCAGCTTGCGGCGGGGAGGATATAGGGGAAGTTGTAAGAAAAAAAGACAAAATGTCGCAGGGGATTGTTGCTTCTGCGGTAACAGTCAATGGCGTGCCGGGCAAGGGCTGCCATCTCAGGCCAGCCCTTGCCGCTCCAGCTGTCACTGGCCGCGCTTGCGCTTTGCTCGCTCGATCACATCTTTCCAGGTGTCGTTCTCATCCTCCGCGACCGTGAACCAGGGGTAGGCCTGCACGCGTTGCTCGTAATTCGCCCATTCACCGTCAACCTCTTCGCCGGCCGCTCGCACGACTTTGCATTCCCGGCCCAGTGCGTCGTAAACGTGGGTATCGGCATAGATGCCTTCGTTCTTCTTGCGGGCGCTGTCGTTGCTCACCCAGTGCCAGTCATTGAGATAGAAGGGGAGCCAGACCCGTACAGGTTGGCCCTTGTTGTCGAATTCCGTCTTGCCGGTTACTGCCCAGCGGACATCCGCGTGCTTGGTCACTGCGTTGCCATCGGCGTCGGTCTTGAGCCCACCGGTTTCGGTATCGAAGACAAAGGCGTCTCCTGGCGGATGGCGGACAGCGGTCTGCAGCACTTGGCCGCCGCCGTTCAACATCACCTGTACGCGTACTTGTTGCTCCGGATCGCTGTCATAGCGGTCGGTCTGGATCTGAATGACGTGGGGTGGCGCACGGCCATCCATCGTTGGTTGCGCCACAATGCCATCGCGTTGCAGGCGCTCGGCGTCACGCTCCCATTCCCGTTCGCTGCAGCGCTGATCGGAGCTGGAACCGTCCGCCCGAAGCGCCAGCGGCATCCAGGTGTCGGCGACGATGGTGAATGCCTGCGCCACGGGCACGTTCTTGGTACCGTTCAGTGCCACGGCCTCTTCGACGGTGAGCGGTGGCGTGAATGCTAGATCAGGGTCGTAGCCGACATTTTTCGGCACAGTCCCGCCGGCTGCGGTCTCGGTTCCATAAAAACGTGTATGCAGGACTCGCCCCATCGTATCCAGCTCGACTCTGCTGGTGTTGTCATTGGCATCGAGCATTTCGATGGGGGTCAGGAACCGCCAGTCATAGGCCTTCACTTCGCTGCTCAAGCCAGCCGCATCGGTCACCTTGTTCACGGCAATGTCATGCGCGGTGTACGCCAGCTGAACAGGGCCGGTGACCGTGCTTTCCTGGACGGTCCTCGGCAACCAGAAATGCGTTTCGTCGTGATAGAGGGTGATGCCGTGGTGCCCGGCATAGGTGCCTTTGTTTACGGGTTCGAACGGGATGCCAGGGGCGCCTAGGCCTGCTGGGTCATGAGGATCATCCAGCTCCGGTGCATCCGCTGGTCGGCTCATTGCGATGTAGCCCCCGCGCTTCAACACGTCTTCCAGTGACTCCGCCTGCACTCGATTGCCAAGCAGCGCTTGGACATGCTTGAGCCAGGTCCGAGCGTAGGACGGCAAGGTGGGGGCCTGGTCCACCGCCTGGCAACCTGCCAAGACGGAACGCCAGAAAACAGGTTCGGGGATCGACTTGGCCAGCGCGAGATAGAGCGTGTTCATGTCATCGCTACCCGTGCCTGCCAGGCCGGCGAACCAGAGCATCACATCCGCCAGTGCTGCATCCGGTACGCGGTTTTGCTTGTACAGTGCGTCCTGCAGGCCTTCTGGCAGTTCGGCGGGGTCGGCTGTCATCAGCAGCAGGCTCAGCTCTTCAACGGAGATGATTTGCTTAAAGGCATTGCGCAGCACCTGGCAGGCCGCTGTGTCCAACGGTGTGCTGTGCTTCAGGTAGGTCATCAGTACCGCATAGAGTACGTCTGCATCGGGTGCAGGCAGTCGTTTGTGCACGCGAGTCAGAACGGCAGGGTCAGCTTTGGGGGTAACCAGTGCGTCCGTAACCAGTTGCTGCAGGGTGAGGTCGAACGTGGGTTGCAGGGCCTCGATGGACGCCTCGTCCAGCATCGCCGTGCGGGTATAGGCCACCAGCGCCGGAATCGATGGGGTGCCGGAGATACCGCTGCCGTCGGCTGTGCGCCAGAGGACTTTCTGGTAGCCGGTCAGTGTGAATTTGTCGGCGTATTTCGATGGCAAGTCCGGCCATTTCTCTATCGAGTATCCGCCTTCAGGGATGTCGGAACTGGGGATGAGCACGGCATCCGAGCGGGTCGAGCCTGGAAGCCCGATCGCCCAGTCACCGTTTTTCGTCAGGTTGTGCAAGGTTGCACGGGTAAGGTTTATCCAGCAGTCGTACTGCTGGTCATCGCTGCTGGCGGTGATCAAACCTTCGGGCAATGCCGCCGGGTAGATGCGCCGCGCCGCATCTTCCTCCTTCAGCGCGGCAGGAGACAGCAGCCGAGGGTAGTTGATGGCGGCGCTTTCCAGAACATTCCCATACTCGTCCTGTTCGAGGATGATGGCTTGATTCACCACGGGGTCTTCGGTGATGCGTTCGCAGGCGAAGGTCAGTACCTCCACGGGGCTTGCCAAGGCCGCCGGGCGCTCGGCATCGACGGTGTCATGCATGCGCACCTGAAGGCGACTGGAGACAACACTGTAGGGTTTGTCCGCTCGCTCACTGCCGTCTTCACCATAAATTTCGATGCGTCGCACCTGGCCACGTACGGCGCGATACAACCAAGGGCGCACTGAAGGCGTTGGCTCCAAGGGTTGCTCTTTGCCACCGGTCCAGTGGGTGAAGCGAACTGGCGCTTGGGGAAAGTGTGCGTCCATGTCGATAAAGGCACCCTCTGCGACAAGATCGCGTGCCTCGATCCCGGTATGGAACCAGGTACAGGTGCGGCTTGGTGGTGACAGGTCTGCCGCCGTCAGTTCGGCTTGTTCGTTGGTGTCGCGCTGGATCAGCCTTGAGAAGCCGGCGAATTCGCGCTCATGGCCGTCCCAAACGCCTCCGAGGTACGTCGTTTCGCTACCCAGGCTGAGCCCGGTGATCTCGTTGATCGTCGTCACCCGGCTGACCGTGTGCACGGGGAAGGGCAGATAGCTCACGGGCGCCCTTCCGGTGCGGGCGAGCACGTCGGCCTTATGGTCGAGCCAGGCCTGTGCAGAGCTGCGGTATTGCAGATGGGTGCGGGTGCCGGCATTGTCGGACACCTTGGCCAGCAACCAGGGGCGATGGTCGTTGAAACGGTACAACCAGCTTCGCGGTTGGCTGTCTTTGCCAAGGTGATTTTGGGTCAACAACAGGTCGGCGGTGCCCTGCCCGCGGATGTCGGCAACCTGCAGCCGACATTCTTTATCCAGTATCACGCCTTCCGGGGCGGGAATGAACACGCCTTTTTCGTAGCGGTTGCCACACTGGCTGACGAATACCTGGATGCCGTTTGACTGCATGTAGAGGATGTCCGTGGTGCCGGAACCATCGGTGTCGGCCAGGAATACCTGCGAGGCGTTGAAGTTCTCGATATTTAAACCTTCGATTTTCAGCGCATTGTCGAATCTGCCATGACCTAACGACGGCCACAGGGTCACGCTGTTGCCGGTGATTCTCACCAAGTGCTGTTGGCCACTGCCTGCCGGGTCGGCGAAGGCGACCAACCCACGCTCGGAGTTGTCCAGCGATGGCAACGGTTCACTGCCTTGATAATCCCCGTCTACGGAGATCAGCCAACCTTTCTTACCGTTTGCCGGGTACAGGCGCACTGCCCTTGGGCCCAAGGGCCTCAGCAAGATGACGTCGTCCTGGCTGTTGCCAGTGAGGTCCGCCATTTGCACATGTGAATGACCATACTCCGACGGTATTCCTGCCAGCGGTACCCACGCTCCCCAAGTGCCGTCCGGTGCTAGTGTGAAACTCCCTCGCAGGGCATCCGCGATGACCAGCCATTCCAGCTGGCCATCGCTATTCAGGCTGATCAAGGAGCCGTTGGCGACGCCCATGGGAAACCCCAGCTGCTCGGCCTCGCTCCAGGTGACAAGGTCTTTACCCGCGGAGTTGTCCATACGTTGTGGCGCGCGGTAGTACCAGGCCCCGTCGTCGAGGTACAAGATGCCAGGTATGCCCTCGCCATAGAGGTCGGCCACCTGCCAGCGGTCACGCCAGAAGCCGTTCAGGGCGGGCAGGGAATCCCAGTCGATGGCCTTCACCTCGTTTGCCTGGCGACCCTTGATTTTTCGGCCGGGACGGGTCATCCAGAACTCGAGGGGCGGCATGCGATAACGTGGATCGTGGGTGAGCTGTTCAGCGGACTTGAGGAGGCTGGTCAGCGGGCTGCTGTCATGGCTCAGGTGAAGGTGGCTGACCCATTCAGGTGTAGGGTCGGTATCGCCATTGAAGATCTTCGTGCGACGCCAGAGCAACACATCTTGGCAGCGGCGACGCAGACGCACGTTAAAACCATAACGCCAGAATGAATGGGCATCCTCACGAACCGGCCATTCGATCTTCTGGTCCTCAGTCCGGGGAGGGGGAGGGGGGTTGTCCGGGCCGGTTTCGAATTCACCGTAATAGAACTGGGCGAACTCCAGGAAGTCGTCCTCCTTGAAGGCATCCGTGGGGATCAGCATTGAATTCGAGACTTTGTTGAAATATCTGGCGTAGACCGTATCCGGATAGACATTGGCAACCCTCGGATGGGATTGTATTTCCTCAGGGCTGCAGCCTTCTTCATCCTCATTGCGGTAGCGGTACACAAGATGGTCGTCGCAGTTGGAGGACAGGGTCTCTTCGATATACCAGCCAGCGACCCGTTTCGGGGTAGGGTTGCCTGGGGCTTCGGTCTCTTGCAGTCGGGCCGATGGTGACCAGCCATAGAGCGACAGGCTGTTGTCCGGCAAAGCGTGCAGCCAGAAGCCAGGGTGGTCCGAATCGTCCTCGGGTTTCCAATGCTCCAGGCGTTCCGCGATGCTGAAGGTCCGCGCGCGCCACGCGGTGCCGGTGTAGTCTCCCTTGATGCCCGCGCGCTCCAGCAGCTCTTTGTCGCCAGGTTCACCGTTTTTCAGTATTTCCTCACCCGATGGTCCTACCATGCGGTCATTGCCGTCGTACTTGGGGAAACCAAACCGGGTCATCACGAACACCGCCGGCAACGGACATTCCCAGCCCGCGCCGAACGCGCTGTTGCCACCACCTGAGGAGTATTGCAGGGTCAACGCGGCCGACAGGCTTCGCCCAGCAGGGGACGGTAGCGGCAGTTGCCAGCCGGCGCTGCCGTCGGGGCCACCGGCAGATAGCATGCCGCCGCCCACCGAGACCGTGCCGCCACCTTTAGGGAGGGTCGGCGGCGTATAGAAGGGCGCACGGCTTTCCTCTGGAACCGAAGCAGGCTGTTCAGGCACAGGGCACCTCCAAGGCAATGGCATCCAGAAGACGACGTTGCCTGGATTCTATGGGGCGACCCGGCTTTGCAAAACTGGCAGAAATGCCAGGTGAGTCCCCTGCGATTGCGTGCTAGGCCCCGTAGGAGCCGGCTTGCCGGCGAACACCGGCAGAGCCGGTGCCATGCAGCGCGTTGCCTGGGTTCGCCGGCAAGCCGGCTCCTACGGGGGGCGTGCCGTTCGCTCAGAATGTCGTGCGCAACCCCACCTCGACACTGCGGCCCGGTGCTGGCGCGATGTCCCGCAAGATCGAGCTGGCATAGCGCACCGTCTGGTCCGTCAGGTTCTCGCCGCGCACGAACGCCAGCCACTGGCTCTGGCCGACATCGAAGCGGTAGCCGACGCTGGCGCCCAGGGTGGTATAGCCGTCGGTGCTGGTCTCGTTGGCCGGTTTGCGATGCTGCGCCGAGGCATGCTGCACTTCGACTCGCGCCTGCCAGCGATCCCGCTCCCACACCAGCCCGCTGTTCAGGCGCAGCGGCGCGATGCGTGGCAGCGGCTCGCCGCTGTCGAGGTTCTTGGCCCGGGTGTAGTCGCCGGACAGTTCCAGGGCGAAGCTGCCATAGCGGTTCTCCAGCAGTTGCCAGCGGTCCTGGGCCTCGATGCCGTAGAAGCGCGCACGCACGCCCTGGTAGGCGTACTCGGGGAACTCGCCGTGGTCGTGGCCATGATCATGGTCGTGATCATGGTCCTCATCGCCATGGTCGTGGTCATGGCCGCCACGCAGGTTGCCGGTGCCGATCAAGCCGATGTAGTTGCGGAAGTGGCTGTAGAACACACCGACGCTGCCCTTGTGGGTGCCATTGTCGAAGCGCAGGGCCAAGTCGGCGGAGATCGCCTTCTCCTTGTTCAGGTTCGGGTCGCCCACTTCGTAGGCGCCGGTGGCCACGTGGGCGCCGTTGGCGTACAGCTCGTAGAAGGTCGGTGCGCGTTCGGTGTAGCCCAGGTTGGCCGCCAGTGCCCACACCGAATCGAGTTGGTACACCGCGCCGGAGGAGAGGCTGAAGGCGTTGAAGCTGCTGGCGCTGTCGGCACCGGCGAAGGTTTCGTTGCCCTTGGCGTCCGGGTCGACGCGGGTGTGTTCAAGGCGTGCGCCCAGGCTCAGGTTCAGGCGCTCGGTGGCCTGCCATTGCTCGAGCAGGAACAGCGCCAGGCTGTCGGTGTCGGTGTGCGGGACGAACGCTTCCTCGCCCAGGGCGGAGAATTCGTTGCGGCTGACCTGGGCGCCGATCACGCCTTCGACCGGACCAAGCGGCTGGTGGCGGGCCTCGATGCGTGCCTCATAGCCTTTGTTCTTGAAGGTGGTGTGTACTTCGCCGCTTTCGATCTCGCGATGCTGGTAATCGGTGTAGCCGGCATCGACCTTGACCGAGCTGAAGGGGCCTTCGAGGTCGCGCAGTTCAGAGGCAAAACCGTAGTGGTCCTGCTGCATGTCCAGGCGCACGCCGGGCTCGGCCACCGAACCGTAGTTGCTGTCATAGCGGCTGTAGGACAGGCCGGTGTAGCCATGCTCCCAATGGTAGGAACCGCCGATCGCGCCGCCGTCCTGGCGCCCGTCGCTGTTCTCCAGGCGATGCTTGCTGCCGGGTTCGTCGGCGTCGCGCACTTTCGAACTGCGGGCATAGCCGGGGATGCGCAGGTCGTTGAACTGGCGGCTGTTGGCATCCAGGTGCAAGGCGAATGCGCCATTGCCGGCCTCCAGCTTGCCGGCGCTGCTGCGGGTGGTGTCGGCGCCGCCATAGCGCAGTTCGCCGGCGCCATGGATACCGTCGATGGGCGAATCGGGGATGCGGTTGTCGAAGGTATTCACCACACCGCCGATGGCATTGCCGCCGTAAAGCAGGGCGGCCGGGCCGCGGACGATCTCGACCCGCTCGACGTTGACCGGGTCCAGGGGCACGGCGTGGTCGTAGGAGAGCGACGAGGCATCGAGCGCGCCGACGCCATTGCGCAGGATGCGGATGCGGTCGCCATCCAGGCCGCGGATCACCGGGCGGCTGGCGCCGGGGCCGAACCAGGTGGAGGCGACGCCGGGTTGCTTGTTGAGGGTCTCGCCGAGGCTGCCGTGCTGCTGTTGCAGCAGGCTGTCGCCTTCGAGGACGGTGCTCGGGGCGGCCAGTTGAGCATTGCCCAACGGGTTGGCGGTGATGACCTGGGGTTGCAGTTCGACCGCCTGGCTGGACGTGGAGGCCAGCCACAGCGCGGCGGCGAGGGGGGAGAGGCGCAGAGGGGAGCACAGCATGGGGAGTGACGTTCCTTGGCAGATAACGTTATTGTTACTTTATAACGTATCTATTTCAGCATAATGCTTTCTGTGCTCGCCAGTCATTTTCACCTGTAGGAGCGGATTTATCCGCGATGCGTCCACCGATGTACTGAGCAGGCTGCATGATCGAGCGCCGCTCGCGCGGCGCATCGCGGATGAATCCGCTCCTACACTTGTGTAATGTGCGCACCTTCCCGAACCTGGAGCATTGGCATGAGCACGGCCCAACACAACGCGCTGCACGGCAAGACCCTGGAGCAGATCCTCACCGAGCTGGTGGCGCACTACCAATGGCAGGGCCTGGCCGAGCGCATCGACATCCGCTGCTTCAAGAGCGACCCGACCATCAAGTCGAGCCTGACTTTCCTGCGCAAGACACCCTGGGCGCGGGAGAAGGTCGAGCAGCTGTATGTGAAGCTGCAGCGCAAAGGCTGATGCCGCGCCGCCCCTGGCTGACGCTGGCGGCCGTCCTGGGCTGGACGGGGCTGACGATCCAGCTGTACCTGGTGCTGCTGGCGCGGTGGCAGGAGCAGGCCAGCCTGGTGGGCGGGCTGGTCAATCTGTTCTGTTATTTCACCGTGCTCAGCAACACCCTGGTGGCCGCGGTGCTGAGCCATGCCGCGTTCGGCCGCGAGTCGGCGGCCAGGCGGTTTTTCCTTTCGGCGCCGGTCAGTTCATGCGTGGCCGCCAGCATCGTGCTGGTGGCGCTGGCCTACAGCCTGTTGCTGCGGCACCTGTGGCAGCCCGAGGGCTGGCAGTGGCTGGCGGACGAACTGCTGCACGATGTGATGCCGGTGCTGTTTGTCCTGTACTGGTGGTTCGAGGTGCCCAAGGGGCGTTTGCGGCTTTGGCACCTGGCGGCGTGGGCGTTGTACCCGGCGTTGTACTTCGGGTTCGTCTTGCTGCGTGGCCATGAGATCGGGGTGTATCCGTACCCGTTCGTCGATGTGGCGCGCTTGGGGTATGGGCAGGTGCTGCTCAATGCTTTGGCGGTGCTGGCGGGGTTCTGGGGGATCGGGTTGGTGCTGCTGGGTCTGGATCGCTGGCGCCGCGCCGCTGACCTGTAGGAGCCAGCTTGCTGGCGAACCGGACACCTCGGTTGCAACGGTTCGCCAGCAAGCTGGCTCCCACAGATGGGCGAGGTGTTTATTCGTCCTCGGCGGTGCCATCAGCTCGCCAATAAGCGGCGGCTTTGAGGGCGTCTTCCGGCACACCTTTTTCCAGCAACAATGCCTTGGCCTGGCGGGTCAGCGCCTTCTCCAGCGCTACCCAGCCATACAGCCGGCCCTGTGGCAGCGCCAGGTGGCGCACCCGCTCCAGCAGGTCTTCCTCGTGTCGGCGCACCCAGATCACCTCGACCTGCGCCTTGCTCACCAGCGGTTGGCGTTCCTGCTCATCCTCGATCTGGATCACCGCCAGCACCTGTCGGCCCGCCGGCAATGCTTCCAGGCGCCGGGCGATCGCCGGGATCGCCGTTTCATCGCCGATCAACAGGTAGCTGTCGAAAATGTCCGGCACCACCATCGAGGCCCGGGGGCCGGCGATGTCCAGGGTTTGTCCGGGCTTCGCCTGGGCCGCCCAGGTGGAGGCCGGGCCGTCGCCATGCAGGACGAAATCGATGTCCAGTTCATTGCCTGCCAGGTCGATGCGCCGTGGCGTGTACTCGCGCATGGTCGGCCGGGCGCCGCCGTCGCGGCCAAGGCTACGGGCGTCGATGGCCTGCTGCTCTTCAGGCGTGGCGGCGAACAGCAGCTTGATGTGGTCGTCGCTGCCGATGCTGGCGAAGCCCGCCAGCTCCGGCCCACCGAGGGTGATCCGGCGCATGCGCGGGGTGAGGTCGGTGACCCGCAGCACCTGCAGGTGGCGCTGGCGGATCTCGTGGTTGACGCGGTGGATGGTGTCGCTCATGGGGTGTTCTCCATAACGGTCGCGGCCGGCCCGGAGGCGATGGCCTTGGCGGTGTCGTTGAGCAGGGTGCGGACCCGCTCGATCTCTTCGGGCGTCCAGCGGCCGCTGTGCATGTGCAGGGCGTGGCGCAGGTTGCCCACGGCTTCGTGGATTTCCGGCGGGCGGTCATGGCCGCGCAGGGCGCGTTTGCTGACTTCGATGCGCATGCGCACGCCGTCGAGGGCCACGGCTTGCTCGGCGAGGGCCGTACGGCCGGCGTCGGTGATGGCGTAGAGGCGCTTGCTGCCCTGGATCTGGCCGGTGACCAGCTCGGCTTCCTCGAGGTAGCTGAGGGTCGGGTAGATCACCCCGGGGCTGGGGCTGTAGCTGCCGTCGAACAGGCTTTCGATCTGGCGGATCAGGTCGTAGCCGTGGCCGGGCTGGTCGGCCAGCATCGACAGCATCAGCAGTTTCAGGTCGCCGGGGGCGAAGACCCGCGGGCCGCGCTCGCCCCGGCCGGGGCGGCGTTCGAAGGGATCGTGGGGGGCGTGGTCGCGCATGGTGTTGGGGGCTCTGTCTGATTAGATATATCGAAAGATATTACTCAAGATATATCTAAAGACAAGTCCTAAAATGCGGATGATTATCATCTAAAAAGCTGTTCGATCTGTGCTGCTGGGTCTACAACCCCCCTGTAGGAGCCAGCGTTGCTGGCGAACCGCGCCCCATCGCATTCCGAGGCATGCAACGGTTCGCCGGCAAGCCGGCTCCTACAGGGACATGGCTCAAGGTTGTGCCGCTGCCACCTGCGGGGCCTTGCAGGCATTGGGGTTACCGGGCTCCAGGTAGGGCATGAGGATCGGCGCCATGCCCTTGAGCACCTGCACCGGCAGTGCCGAGGTAAAGGTGAAGGCCTCGGCGCTGCGGCCGGGGACGAAGGCGGTGAGGGTGCCGAAGTGGTTGTCGCCCAGGTAGAACACGAAGGTCGCGGTGCGGTTCAGCGAGCGCGAACCGATCAGCCGGCCGCCGGCGCCGAAGCTCTCGATGCGGTTGTCGCCGGTGCCGGTCTTGCCACCCATCACCAGTGGCGTGCCATCGTGCAACTTGAAGCTGCCGGAGATGCGTCGCGCGGTACCGGCGTCGACCACTTGCGACATGGCGCCCTTGAGCGCCCGGGCGACCTCGACCGGGAGAATCCGCTGGCCACGGTCCGGGTCGCTGATCAGTTGGGTTTCATACGGAGTGCCCTGGGCAAAGTGCAGGGTGTCGATGCGCAGCGTCGGCAGGCGCACGCCGTCGTTCTGAATGATCCCGACCAGCTCGGACAACGCGGCGGGGCGGTCGCCGGAGCTGCCGATGGCGGTGGCCAGCGACGGCACCAGGTGGTCGAACGGGTAGCCCACGCGCTTCCAGCGCTGGTGGATGTCGGTGAATGCCTCGATCTCGACCATGGTGCGGATGCGGCTGTCGCGGGCGCCCTGGTGGCGGCTCTTGAACAACCAGCTGTACACCTCCTGGCGCTCGAAGCGGCTGGCGTTGAGGGTGTCCTTGAGCGAGGCGCCGGGGTTTTTCAGCAGGTAGCCGAGCATCCACAGGTCCAGCGGGTGGACCTTGGCGATATAGCCCTGGTCGGGCAGGTCGTACTTGCCTGGGCCGTAGGCCTCGTACATTTCCACCAGGCGGCTGTCGGTGAGCTTGGCCATGGCGATCTTGTCGCCCTTGCTGTGGGCGCGCACGAAGGCGTTGAAGGTCTCCTGCCCGGCCTCGGGGAACAGGTAGCGGTGCACGGCGGCGAGGCGCTGCGGAGTGACGCGCAGGCTGTCGAGGAAAGTGTCCAGGCGCTGCTGGGAGGTCTTGCGCTGGTACTTCTTCCAGAACCGCATCATGTAGTTGGTGCCTTCGCGATCGGCGAAGCGGGCCAGGTACTCCTGGCGCCGCGGGTCGCTGTCATCCCTGAGCAGCGGTTCCCGGTTGAACGGCTGCTGGTAGGTGACGTAGCGCACCAGGTCGCGCATCAGGCGGATGAAGGGCAGGTTGATCGATTCGCGCAGGGCATCCTTGAGCGTCGGGTTGCGGTTGTTGTCTTCCTTGCGGAAGTTGTTGAACACATGCATGCCGCCGCCCGTGAAGAACGCCTCGCCAGTGTTGGCCGAGTATTTGCGCTCCAGCGCCGCGTCGAGCATGGCGTCCAGGCTCTGGTTCTTGCTGTTCTGCATCAGCCATTCCAGCGACCATTGGGTGATGCGGTCGAGTTCGGCCACCGGCACTTTCTTCAATTCGGCGGCGGGCTTGCCGGCGTACTTGTCGTGCAGCTCGGCGATGATCTCCAGGTAAGTGGTGAGCACCCGCAGCTTGGCGGTGGAGCCCAGCTCCAGCTTGCTGCCTTCGTTGATGTCGAAGGGCTGGTTGGTGCTGTCTGTCTGCACCCGCACCCGCGAGCCATCGGCGGTGCGCTCGAACAGGGTGAAGCTGTAGCTCACCTGGTCGGTGGTCTTGCTGGTCAGCAGGCGTTCGCCGATCAGCCCCATCTGCGCGGCGAAGGCTGGGTCGGCGAGGTTCTTCAGGTACTGGCTGACCTGCACGTTCAGGTCGGCCTGCAGCGTGCTGGTGGCCGACAGGTCAAGGCGGTCGAGGTCGTACAGCGGGCGGTTGAGCATGGCCGCCATGCGGTTGCGCGCCAGGCTGATGCCCTTGTTGGTGATGATTGGCACGATGGTCGGCTGAGCCACCCAGTCGCGGTAGATCGCCTTGCTGGCCAGTGCCGCGTCGGCCAGGGGGCGGTCGATGATGCCGTTGGCGGCCAGCACGCGGATGTGCGAATCGGTGAGCTCGGCCAGTTCGATGCGGCCCTTGGACAGGTAATGCGAGGGGCGGCGCTGGGCGATCATCAGCGACAGTACCTGGCGCAGGGCCAGGCCGCGTTCGGCCATGCTCTTCTCGTCGGTCGTGGTGGCCACCAACGCCTGGTTGACCTGGTCGAAATCGGCGCCGTACCACACCCGCAGCCCCTCGGCCATGCCGTGCACCTCGCCATGCCCGGGCACCGCCGACAGCGGCACGCTGTTGAGGTAGTCGCGCACGATGCGTTCACGCGCCTCGGTGGTGTCCGGCCCGCCCTGGTAGGCGCGCACGCTGGCGGAGATCATCTGGCGAATCTTCTCGGCGCCGGACACGGTCAGCCCGTCGGGTGAGTGGCGGTATTTTTCCAGTTGCGTCGCCAGGGTGCTGCCACCGGCCGACTGGCCGGGCAGGGCCAGGTACTTGGCCACCTGGCTGTAGGCGGCCTTGGCGAAGCGTGGCCAGTCCACCGCCGGGTTGTTCTGCGGGTCCTTCGGGTCGAGCAGCTCGCGGTTCTCGATGAACAGCAGGCTGTTGACCATCACCGGCGGGATCGCGGCGAAGTTCGGGTACAGGTGTTGCGGGTAGTTGTACTGGTAGAGCATGTCGCCACGGCAGTCGGTGATCGACAGGCCGGCCTGGATCTTCTCCACATAGGGTACGAACAGCCCATGGTCGGTGTAGTTCATCAAGGCGGGCGAGAAGCGTACCTGCTGGTTGATCAGGTAGTCGCGCTTGAGCAGCCGCGGCAGGAACTCGCCCAGCGCGCTGTAGCCCAGGCGCTTGTCGAACGGGCCGTCGCCGGGGTAGACGATGGCGTCGCTGGGGCCGGGCTCGAGCTGGTAGGTGAGGGTGCTGGCCAGCTTGCTGAACTCGCGCGATTGCAGGCGCGAGGTCTGGATCTCGTCCCAGGCGGCGAAGCCCACGGCCACCATGGCCACGATCAGGATAAGCAGGATCAGCCGCCACCACAGGCGGCGCTGGCGGGGGGATTTTTGCAAAGGGGCTTCAGCCTGGGGTGCCTTGGGTGCTTCCGTTCTGGTTGGTTCCGATTGCCACAGTGCGCCCATAGTCTTGAGTCCGGCCAGGTATTTTCGTCTTGCTTGTCTGAAGCTTAGACAATGGCCGGAGTTGGTGAAAAATTTGTGGGAAGCCTCGAAAAAGCAGTGCAGACATGCGCCTTTGGTGTGACTTCCATTCTTCGGCAATGTTGCTATGGTATCGGCCCCATTCCTGCGAATGGGTGGAACGAGACGAAGATGCCACTCCGTTCGAGGCTTTTTGCCTGAGGAGTCTCGCCAAATTTCCTGCTGTATATAGTGAAAAGCCCTGCAAATGGCTTCCTATACTGCTCGACCCCTTCGCCCTGCCGGCGCCTGACGCGCACGGTGGGCGGGCCGGCCCACAAGGCTGCCCGGCAAGACGACGCCCCGCCTATCGGCGTGGCCGGTGCCGCACGAAGGTCAAATCCAATAACAAAATGAGGTTGTATTGCTATGCCAGTCGGCAACCATCCTGCCCATGGCGAGACCGCCCAGGGCGGCCCGCTCAAGCGTGAACTGGGCGAACGGCACATCCGCCTGATGGCCCTCGGTGCCTGTATCGGCGTCGGGCTGTTCCTCGGTTCGGCCAAGGCCATCGAAATGGCCGGCCCTGCCATCATGCTCTCCTACATCATCGGTGGCCTGGCCATCCTGGTGATCATGCGCGCCCTCGGCGAGATGGCCGTGCACAACCCGGTCGCCGGCTCCTTCAGCCGCTATGCGCAAGACTACCTTGGCCCGTTGGCGGGCTTTCTCACCGGCTGGAACTACTGGTTCCTGTGGCTGGTGACCTGTGTCGCCGAAATCACCGCGGTGGCCATCTACATGGGCATCTGGTTCCCCGACGTGCCACGCTGGATCTGGGCGCTGATGGCCCTGGGCAGCATGGGCGCGATCAACCTGATCGCGGTCAAGGCGTTCGGCGAGTTCGAATTCTGGTTCGCCCTGATCAAGATCGTCACCATCATCGCCATGGTGCTCGGTGGCATCGGCATCATCGCCTTCGGCTTCGGTAACGATGGCGTGGCCATGGGCATCTCCAACCTGTGGAGCAACGGCGGCTTCATGCCCAACGGCGTGACCGGCGTGCTGATGTCGCTGCAGATGGTGATGTTCGCCTACCTGGGCGTGGAGATGATCGGCCTGACCGCCGGCGAAGCGCGCAACCCGCAGAAGACCATCCCCCAGGCCATCGGCTCGGTGTTCTGGCGCATCCTGCTGTTCTACGTGGGCGCGCTGTTCGTGATCCTGTCGATCTACCCGTGGAGCGAGATCGGCAGCCAGGGCAGCCCGTTCGTGATGACCTTCGAGCGCCTGGGGATCAAGACCGCCGCAGGTATCATCAACTTCGTGGTGATCACCGCCGCGCTGTCGTCGTGCAACGGCGGCATCTTCAGCACCGGGCGCATGCTCTACAGCCTGGCGCAGAACGGCCAGGCCCCGGCCGCCTTTGCCCGTACCTCCAAGAGCGGTGTGCCACGCAATGCGCTGCTGCTGTCGATCGGCGCGCTGCTGCTGGGCGTGCTGGCCAACTACCTGGTGCCGGAGAAGGTGTTCGTCTGGGTGACCTCGATCGCCACTTTCGGCGCGATCTGGACCTGGGTGATGATCCTGCTGGCGCAGCTGAGGTTCCGCGCAGGGTTGTCCACTGCCGAGCGCAACGCGCTGAAGTACCGCATGTGGCTGTGGCCGCTGAGCTCGTACCTGGCGCTGGCGTTCCTGGTGCTGGTGGTGGGCTTGATGGCGTACTTCGAGGATACCCGCGTGGCCCTGTACATCGGCCCGGCGTTCCTGGTGCTGCTGACGGCGCTGTACTACAGCTTCCGCCTGGCGCCGAAAGAGGCGCAAAGTGTGGCGAGTACCGCCTCCTGAAGAACGAAGCCCCGGCCAGTGCCGGGGCTTCGTTTTTGGGGCAATGATCGCGGAAGCTTGCCCTCTGTAGGAGCCAGCCTTGCTGGCGAACCAGGCGCCGCGGTGAATGGCCCTGGCTGCGCCGGTGTTCGCCGGCAAGGCCGGCTCCTACAGCGATCTGTTGAAACAAAATACCATCAGGCCGCCGCTTCGCTGTGCGGCTCGAAACTGTCCGCCCGCGCCAACTGCCACATCCGCGAATAGAACTGCCCGTTCACCTCGCCGGTCAGCAACTCCCCCGGCTTGAGGAACACATGCATCTGTGAGAACAGCTTGATCTCGGTCGCCGAGATCCGCCGTACCAGGTGCTTGGCCTCCAGCTGCGCGGGATGCTCCAGGCCCGCCGCGGCCAGCATCTCGGCCAGCGCACGCAAGGTGTTGTGGTGGAAGTTGAGCACCCGCTGGGCTTTGTCCGGCACCACCAGCGCGCGCTGGCGCAGGGCGTCCTGGGTGGCGACGCCGGTCGGGCACTTGTTGGTGTGGCAGCTCTGCGACTGGATGCAGCCGATGGCGAACATGAAGCCGCGCGCCGAGTTGGCCCAGTCGGCGCCGATGGCCAGCACGCTGGCGATGTCGAAGGCGCTGACGATCTTGCCGCTGGCCCCCAGCTTGATCTTGTCGCGCAGGTTCAGCCCCACCAGGGTGTTGTGCACGAACAGCAGGCCCTCGCGCAGCGGCACGCCGATATGGTCGGTGAACTCCACCGGCGCGGCGCCCGTGCCGCCTTCCTTGCCGTCGACGACGATGAAGTCGGGCAGGATGCCGGTCTCCAGCATGGCCTTGGCGATGCCCATGAACTCCCACGGGTGGCCCAGGCAGAACTTGAAGCCCACTGGCTTGCCGCCGGACAGCTCGCGCAGTTGGGCGATGAACTGCATCATCTCGATGGGGTTGGAGAACGCGCTGTGGCGTGATGGCGAGATGCAGTCTTCGCCCATCAACACGCCACGGGTCTCGGCGATCTCCTTCGTGACCTTGTGCTTGGGCAGGATGCCGCCATGGCCAGGTTTGGCGCCCTGGCTCATCTTGATTTCGATCATGCGCACTTGCGGGGTTTGCGCCTGGGCAGCGAAGCGCTCGGGGTCGAAGCGCCCGTCGGGGGTACGGCAACCGAAATAGCCACTGCCCAGCTCCCACACCAGGTCGCCGCCGTGTTCACGGTGGTAGGGGCTGATGCTGCCTTCGCCGGTGTCGTGGTGGAAGTTGCCCAGCTTGGCCCCCTGGTTGAGGGCGCGGATGGCGTTGGCGCTGAGCGAGCCGAAGCTCATCGCCGAAATATTGAAGATCGAGGCGGAATACGGCTGGGTGCACTGCGGGCCACCGACGGTGACGCGGAAGCTCGCCGGGTCGGCCAGTGGCGCCGGGCGCATCGAATGGCCGATGAACTCGAAGCCCGACTCGTACACATCGATCAGCGTGCCGAAGGGCTTGTCCGAGGCTTCGTTCTTGGCCCGGGCGTACACCAGCGAGCGCTGGGCGCGGGAGAAGGGCAGGGCGTCGCTGTCTGCTTCCAGCAGGTACTGGCGGATTTCCGGGCGGATGCCTTCCACCAGGTAGCGGATATTGCCGAGGATCGGGTAGTTGCGGCGTACTGCGTGGCGCTGTTGCAGCAGGTCGAACACGCCGATCAGGCTGAGTACCCCGGTGGCCAAAGTGAAGGGCCACAGCCAGTCGTGCTCGAGGAATGGCAGGCTGGCGAGGGTGAACAGCACGCAGGCGGCGAAGAAGGCGTAGCGACTGAGAAGTGACAGGCTCATACGGGTTCCTTGCGGATGGCTCGGTCAGGCTCAGGGCCTGGCAAGGCCCGACCATAGCCCGGTTGGGCGACGCATTGCCAGTTTCGAGGGGGGCGCGAATATGAAAAATCGGGTATCGAAAATCATTCGCAATATAGTATGTTATAAAGTATCAATTCGACTCCGAGGAGGCTCCACCATGAAAGCAGGCATCCATCCTACCTATCGTCCCGTGCTGTTCCACGACACCGCCGCCGATGTCTACTTCCTGATCGGCTCGACCGTCGACACCGATCGCACCCAGGTGCACAGCGATGGCCAGACCTACCCCTATGTGGCGTTGGATGTGTCCAGTGCCTCGCACCCTGTGTACACCGGGCAGCAACGCAAGACCACGGTGGAAGGGCGTGTCGCCGGGTTCAACAAGCGCTTTGCCGGCTTCCAGGCCACGCGCTGAACCTGTAGGAGCGGCTTTAGCCGCGAATCAGGCGGCGCGGTGTGTGGCACTCGCTTTGCGGGTGATCGCGGCTGAAGCCGCTCCTACAGGGGCGGCGCCTGGCGCAGCAGGTGTTGATGCCATTGTGCTTGCTCGGTTGCCGGCGCTTCGACCAGATACTGGTATTGGCCCGCTACCCGGCTGGCCACCGCCACGCCATCCCGATAGAGCAAGCGATTGCCTCCCACCGCCGGCACCTTGCTCCCCGGCAACAGACCCCCGACCAGGTTCAACGGGTCGCAGGCACTGACCATCACCAGCGCGCCATCCACTGCCCGCCTGCGCACCTGTCGCAACAACCCCACAGCCTCCGGCAACGCGAACTGCTCGCCGGCCAACCCGGCGATAAAGCGCCCGCCGCGAATCTCACCACGAGCCTCCAGCCGGTGATAACAGCGCAGCAATTCACGCCAGGGCGGCAGCACATCGCTTTCACGTTCCAGCAAACGCCAGCACACCACGCCATAGCGACGCAGCAGGCTGCGCGCCACATGTTCAAGGCGCTGGCTTTCGTCCACCGAGGCTGCACTCCGACGCAACAAGGCCCAGCGCCCGGCGTGGGCCATGCTGCTGGACAGGGGCGGATGCCCGCGACGGCTGTTGCGTGGGCTGCGCTTGGCCGCCGGTGTGATCAGGCTGCGCAGGCCACTGAAACCATCGGCGCTGGCCAGCCCGGCACCTACCAGCTCCTGCAGGGCCGCCTCAAGCTCAGTGGGTAGCAGATGAGCCTCATGGGCCAGTTCGTCGAAGAACAGAGCGCCCTGTTCTTGCAAGGTTTGCAGTACCCGTTGCGCCCGTGAACCCAGTTGATCGGGATCGGCTGTCGGAGCCAGGCTGCGCCACAGCCCGAGGTGCTCGCGCGGCAACAGCACCAGCGGCGTGCTGCCCAGGGTGGTGGCCGAGGCCGTGGTCGCCAGCCGGCTCCACGCCCACTGGCCGCTGCGACAGGCATCGTCCAGCCAGTGTGGGCTGTAGTCCTTGATCCGTGCCGGCAGCAGCTCGGCTTCCCAGGTTGCGGCGGCGCACGGGTAGCCCTGCAGTTGGCCCAGCACTTCATCGACTGCCTGGGGGCCGCGCAGACGAGTTTCACCCGCCAGGTGCTGCCAGTCGAACAGAAACCGCATGAAGTCCTGCAGGCTCACCAGCTCGATTTCCCGGCGCAGGCGCTTGACCGTGTAGCGGTGGATACGTGCGAGCAGGTGCCGCTCGCACCATTGCAGTTCGCCTTGGCCAGGGCTGAAGTGACCACGCAACACGTAGCCTTCGCCTTCCAGGCGAGCGAGGGCTTGCTCGCAGTCGCCGGGTGCCAGCCCCAGTGGTGCACTGATCTGTGCCAGGGTCAGCGGGCCGAAACCGCTCAAGCGCGCGCGCAGCAGTTCAGCCAATGCGCTGTCTGGCGTGTAGTGCTGGTCAAAGCCTGGCAGCAGTGGCAGGCAGGGTTGAGGTTGGGTGGCGGGATACAGCGGCATGACCAGGCTCTGACGCTCGCGGGCAAGCCACAGGTGTTGCAAGCGGCAGGCGCGTCCGCTCTTGCAGAGCGCTTCCAGCAAGGTGTTCCATCCAGGGTTGGCCTGTTCCTCGGTTTGGCTGATCACCCCCAGGCTCATCAGCGCCTCATGCATTTCATCGGCATTGACCGGTTGCGGCCAGGCTTCGGCCTGCACGGCGACGATGGCGTCGGCGTCCAGCGCGCCGAGATCGTCGCGGCTGCTCACTTCGTTCCAGCGCCGGTTGAGTACCGCCTGGGTGCGCCGCTCTTCCAGCGGGGCATCGTCGAGGAAGGTGTAGGGGCGGGCGTTGAGGATCGCCGAGGCCAGCGGCGAGGGGGCCGGCAGGTCGCGGCTGAGCAGGCGCACCTGGCCGGCCTCCATGCGCCGCAGCAGGGCCAGCCAGCCTTCGCTGTCCATGGCCTCGTGCAGGCAGTCGTCGAGGGTCTGTTCGACCAGTGGATGGTCGGGGATCTGCCGCTCGCCGACGATATTCTCCAGGCAGGCGATCTGGTCGGGGAACACTGCAGCCACCAAGTCCTCGCTCTTCATCCGCTGGATCTGCGGCGCGACCTTGCGTCCGCCCACGTAGCGCGGCAAGGCCAGGGCCACCGCCGCGTTCCAGCGCCAGCGCACGCCGAACAGCGGGGCGTCGAGCAGGGCCTGGACCAGGATCGGTTCTGCCGTGCGGCTGTTGAGGTAGCGCCATACCTCATCCAGCGCGAAGCTGTGGCTGGTGGACAGCGACAGTACGATGGCGTCTTCGCTGGCCGCCGCCTGCAGTTCGAAGTTGAAGGTGCGGCAGAAGCGCTTGCGCAGGGCCAGGCCCCAGGCGCGGTTGATTCGGCTGCCGTAGGGTGAGTGGATGATCAGCTGGGTGCCGCCGGACTCATCGAAGAAGCGTTCCATCACCAGGGTCTGCTGCGAGGGCAGGGCACCCAGCACCTGCCAGGTGCGACCGAGGTAGTCGAGCAGTTGGCGGGCACAGTCTTCGTCCAGTACATAGTCGGCTTGCAACCAGGCGAGCACCTGGTCGGTACCCCCCTGTTGCAGATGCGCGTCGATCCGTGCCTGCAGGCGTGCCACGGCGGCGGACAGTTCATCGCTACGCCCGGGCGCCTCGCCCAGCCAGAAGGGGATGGTCGGCGGCAGGCCATGGGCATCCTCCACACGCACACGCCCGGGTTCGACCCGCAGGATGCGGTAGGACGCATTGCCCAACTGGAAGATATCGCCGGCAATGCTCTCTATCGCGAAGTCCTCGTTGACGCTGCCGATGTTCAGCGCCTGGGGTTCCAGCAGCACCGCGTAGTCGGCGGTCTCCGGGATGGTGCCGCCGCTGGTCAATGCGGTCAGCTGGCTGCCCCGGCGCCCGCGCAGCGTGCCGCTCACCGCGTCGCGGTGCAGGTAGGCGCTACGTACGCCCTGGCGTCCGTTGTAGCCTTCGGCGAGCATGCGCAGCAGGGCCTGGTAATGGCGCGCGTCGAGGTCGGTGTAAGGCGTGGCCTGGCGCAACAGGTCGAACAGCGCCGCCTCGGCCCAGGGTTGATTGCTGACTTCGGCGACGATCTGCTGGGCCAGTACATCCAGCGGTGCGTGCGGGACATGCAGCGCGTCCAGTTCACCCAGGCGCACGCAGTCGAGCAGTGCCACGCATTCGATCAGCTCGTCGCGCGAGGTGGGGAACAGGCGCCCCTTGGGCACGCCGTCGACCTGGTGGCCGGAGCGCCCGACCCGTTGCAGCAGCGCGGCGATCGACCCGGGCGAGGCGATCTGGCAGACCAGGTCGACCTCGCCGATATCGATGCCCAGCTCCAGCGAGGCGGTGGCCACCAGCACCTGCAACTCACCGGCCTTGAGCCGTTGTTCGGCAGCCAGCCGATGTTCCTTGGCCAGGCTACCGTGGTGCGCGGCCACGGCGTCGTTGCCCAGGCGCTCACCCAGATGGCGGGTCAGGCGCTCGGCCAGGCGCCGGGTGTTGACGAACACCAGGGTGGTGCGGTGCTCGCGGGCCAGGGCGGCGAGGCGGTCGTAGACCAGGTTCCAGACATCGGTGGCCATCACTGCGCCCAGCGGTACCGGTGGCACCTCCAGGGCCAGGTCGCGATGACGGACATGGCCGATATCGACGATGGCGCAAGGGCGTTCGTGCCCCACCAGGAACCTGGCCACGTGCTCTACCGGGCGCTGGGTGGCGGACAGGCCGATGCGCCGCAATGGCCGCCCGGCCAGCGCCTGCAGGCGCTCCAGGCTCAGTGCCAGGTGGCAGCCGCGCTTGTTGCCGGCCAGGGCGTGGATCTCGTCGACGATCACCGTGTGCACGCTGGCCAGACCCTGGCGGCCGGATTCAGAGCCAAGGAGCACGTACAACGACTCCGGTGTGGTCACCAGGATGTGCGGTGCCCGCTTGCGCATGGCGGCGCGTTCTTTCTGCGGGGTGTCGCCGGTGCGCACGGCGGTGGTGATGCGTGGCACTTTCAGGCCGAGTTGTTCGAGGCGCTGGCTGATCCCTTCAAGCGGTGCCTCGAGGTTCAGGTGGATGTCGTTGGACAGCGCCTTGAGCGGCGAGACGTACACCACCTGGGTTTGCGCCGGCAGTTCGCCGCCGTTCGCCAGGCCCTGGCGGAACAGTTCGTCGAGCACGGCGAGAAAGGCGCTCAAGGTCTTGCCCGAGCCGGTAGGTGCGGCAAGCAGCATCGACTGGTCACCGTGGATCAACGGCCAGGCGCCGGCCTGGGCTTCGGTGACCGTGGTGAAACGTTGGCGAAACCAGGTGGCGACGGCCGGGTGGAACAGCTCGAGCACCGGGTGTGGGTGGGCTGGCAGGTTCATGGGTTGGTTATGGCGGGGCGAGGGCGGATTGGCAAGGGGCCGTTCGTCTGCCTGTTGCGGCCCCTTCGCGGGTGATCTGCGTTATTCTCTGCGCCCTCGTTCGTCCAGGAGCCCCTCATGCCCAAGACTATCCGCATCGCCGCCGCCCTGCTGATCGACCCGCAAGGCCGCACGCTGTTGGTGCGCAAGCGTGGCACCCAGGCGTTCATGCAGCCGGGCGGCAAGATCGATGCGGGCGAATTGCCGGCCCAGGCGCTGGTGCGTGAGCTGCATGAAGAACTGGGGCTGCGGGTCGACCCCGACCAGGCCGTGCACCTGGGCCGCTTCAGCGCGCCGGCGGCCAACGAACCCGGTTTCGTCGTCCAGGCCGAGCTGTTCCGCGTCGACAGCGCCGAGGCCGTGGCCCCGGCGGCGGAAATCGAGGAAGTGCTGTGGCTGGCCGCGAACCAGGCGCCGGACCTGAACCTGGCCCCCCTGACCCGCGACCTGATCCTGCCGCTATGGCGCGAAGGCCTCAACGTACCGCGCTGACGCCGTCCAGGGTGGCGAACGAAGTGTCCTTGGCGGTCAGCAGGAAGTCGCGCATGTACGGCGCATCGAGCATGTCGGTGCGCACCGCCGCGTAGAGCGTGGCGAACAGCCCTTTCTCGCCCAGGCGCTTGCCCTTCACATAGCCCCGCGAGCTGTACTCGTGCAGTGCCCAGTGCGGCATGCCGCACACGCCGCGGCCGCTGGCCACCAGCTGCATCATCATCACCGTCAGCTCCGAGGTGCGCACCGCGGCCGGCTCGATGTCGGCCGGCTCCAGGAAGCGGGTGAAGATGTCCAGGCGGTCGCGTTCCACCGGGTAGGTGATCAGGGTCTGGTCGAGCAGGTCCTGAGGCACGATGCAGGGTTTGCTGGCCAGTGGATGCTGGTTGGCCACGGCGAGCATGGCTTCATAGGTGAACAGGGGCACGTAGGTGATGCCGGACAGGTCCACCGGGTCGGAGGTCACCACCAGGTCCAGGTCGCCCCGGGCCAGCGCCGGCAACGGGGCGAAGGCGAAGCCCGAGGCCAGGTCCAGCTCGACTTCCGGCCAGGCGTCGCGGAACTGGTCGATGGTCGGCATCAGCCACTGGAAGCAGCTGTGGCATTCGATGGCCATGTGCAGACGCCCGGCAGTGCCGCCCGCCAGGCGCGCGATGTCGCGTTCGGCGCCGCGCAGCAGTGGCAGGGTGGCGTCGGCCAGTTGCAAAAGACGCAGGCCGGCACTGGTGAAGCGGATCGGTTTGGTCTTGCGCACGAACAACGGCAGGCCCAGGCGCTCCTCCAGCTCCTTGAACTGGTGCGACAACGCCGACTGCGTGAGGTGCAGGCGTTCGGCGGCCTCCACCAGGCTGTCGGCCTCGCGCAGGGCATGAAGGGTTTTCAGGTGGCGGATTTCCAGCACAACGGCTCCGTGAACAATCTTTGAGGGAAAACAGGGTGGCGTTGAGTTTCCCTCATGTTCACCCGAGCTGTCGACTGCAGGTTGCCCATGACCGCTCGGCAAGGTTCACGAAACTGTCACGGTTTTGTGGCAGCGCCCTCGAATGGATTTCATCAGACTCGCGCTCTACTGGGGATCTGCATTCTGGTGTTTCTTCTCATGCGGGCTTTACTGTTTTTATTCTTGTTTCTGGTCAGCGTGCCGGCGAGCTTCGCCGATGACCGCTGCAACCCTCACGTGCCGGTACAGCGTGCCGAGCTGGGTGAACTGAGCCTGGTCTACCAGAGCGTCGGCGCGCCGCGCGATCCGGCGCTGCTGCTGGTCATGGGCCTGGGCGGCCAGCTCATCCACTGGCCGGACGATGTGGTCGAGGCGCTGTGTCGGCAGGGGTTCCGGGTTATCCGCTACGACAACCGCGATGTCGGCCTGTCGCGCTGGAACCAACTGCCGGGCTCAGCGAACCTGACTGTCGAGCTGCTGCGCTACAAGCTGGGGCTGCCAGTGTCGGCGCCCTACACGCTGACGGACATGGCCGGTGATGGCCTGCGTCTGATGGATGCCCTGGAAGTACGGCAATTCCACGTACTGGGGGTGAGCATGGGCGGGATGATTGCCCAGCACATCGCAGCAATGGCCCCGGAGCGAGTGCGCAGCCTGACGCTGGTGATGTCGAGTTCGGGGGCGGCTGGCTTGCCGGCACCGAATCCGGCACTGGTGCAGTTGCTGGCGCGGCGCAGTGCGCCAAGCCGTGAGGTGGCCATCGAGCAGCAGGCCGACCTGCTGGCGGCGCTGGGTAGCCCCCAGGTGCATGACGACCGCGGGGCCTTGCTGAAGCAAGCGGCGGTGGCCTACGACCGGGCGTTCAATCCTGAAGGCGTGAAACGCCAGATCATGGCGATCCTTGCCGAACCGAGCCGGGTGGCAATGCTGAACCAGCTGCGGGTGCCCACGCTGGTGGTGCATGGCACGGCCGACCCGTTGTTGCCGGTGATGCATGGGGTGCACCTGGCGGCGCATATCCAGGGTAGCCAATTGCGGCTGATTCCAGGCTTGGCGCATCGCTTCCAGGAGCCGTTCAAAGCGCCGTTGCTCGGCGCCGTCCTACCCTATCTGCAGGCGCATCGGCAGGATGTCACGCACATCGCCCGGCTTTGAACGGCGCCTCGCCGGGTTCGCTTGTAGGAGCGGCTTCAGCCGCGATCACCCGCGAAGCGGGTGCCAGAACCGCGGTGCCAGCATCGCGGCTAAAGCCGCTCCTACAATCCTGTGTGAGGGCAGGGCGTTCAGTGCATCCGCACCCACACACTCACCAGCACTGTCGCCGCCACCAGCCAGGCCACCGTGGCCAGCGCCAATGACGCCTCCAGGCGCAAGCGATCTACCAGCACGTACAAAGTTGCCAGGTAGACGAAGTAGGGAATGATCGACCACATCCCGAACAGGATGGTGGCCTTCAAATCTTCCAGCGACCGCCCCTTGCCGACAATGTAGTGGGCGATCAGGGCAAAGGTGGGAAACAGCGGCACCAGGCCGGCAATGTAGTAGTTGCGGGTCTTCGACAGGATCGCCAGAAGCACCACCACGCCGGCGCCCAGGGCCGCTTTGAATACCAGGTCCACGTTTGATTTCCAGGTTGAGATTGCCGATCAGCCGAGGCCGTACTTCTTCACTTTGTCGAACAGCGTGGTCTTGGCCATGCCCAGCTCCTGGCTGGCCTGGCTGAGGTTGCCACCCGTGCGTTGCAGGGCATCACCGAGCAGGTTGCGCTCGAACGCCTCGACTGCCTCGGCGAACCCCAGGCCCTGGCTGGCACCGCCGCTCGGGCTTTTCTTGAACGCCGGCAGGCCGAGCGCGTGGCGCTCGGCCACATTGCGCAGTTCACGCACGTTGCCCGGCCAGTCGTGGGCCATCAACTGCGATACGGTCTGGCTGTCGATCTCCGGCGTTTCGCGGTCGAAGCGCAATGCCGACTGCTGCAGGAAATGCTCGAACAGTTGCAGGATGTCCTCGCGGCGCTCGCGCAGTGGCGGCAGCTCCAACGTCACCACGTTGAGGCGGTAGTACAGGTCGCTGCGGAACTGGCCGCTCTGACCGAGCGTGGCGAGGTCCGACTTGGTGGCGGCGATCACCCGGCAGTCCACCGGGATGCTCTGGTTCGAGCCCAGGCGCTCCAGGGTGCGCTCCTGCAGCACGCGCAGCAGCTTGATCTGCAGGTTGATCGGCATGCTCTCGACTTCGTCGAGGAACAGCGTACCGCCATTGGCGTGCTCGATCTTGCCGATACGACGCTTGCCGGCACCGGTGAACGCGTTGGCTTCGTGACCGAAGATCTCACTCTCGAACAGGTTCTCCGGCAGGCCGCCGCAATTCAACGCCACGAACGGTTGGCCCTGGCGCCGGCTGAAGTCGTGCAGGCAGCGGGCGACCAGCTCCTTGCCGGTGCCGGTCTCGCCTTCGATCAGCACGTTGGCCGAGGTGTCGGCGACATTGGCGATCAGTTCGCGCAGGTGCTCCATGGCCGGCGAGCGGCCGATGATCCGGCCTTCCAGGCTGCTCTGCTCGGCCAGTTGGCGGCGCAGGGCGAACACCTCGCGGGACAACCCGCGCTGCTCAAGGGCGCGGCGCACCACGTCGACCAGGCGCTCGGGCGAGAAGGGTTTTTCCATGAAGTCGTAGGCGCCGTTGCGCATGGCGCCGACCGCCATGTCGATATCGCCATGGCCGGTGATCAGCACCACCGGCAGGCTGCGGTCGCGGGCCTTGAGGCGATTGAGCAGCTCCAGGCCGTCAATGCCGGGCAGGCGGATATCGCTGACCACGATACCGGCGAAATCGTCGCCGATGCGCTCGAGCGCCTGCTCCGCGCTGCCGACGCCCTCGCAGGCGATGTCTTCCAGGGCCAGCGCCTGCTGGCAGCCGAGCAGCACATGCGGGTCGTCTTCGACGATCAGAACGGTGAGAGGTGCTTGGTTCATAGGGGCTCAGCCAATTCGCTAGGGGGCGTGACCAGGGGCAGGGCGAGGATGAAGGCCGTGCCACCGACGGTGGGGTGTTCGACGCTCAGTGTACCCTTGGCGGCGGTGGCCAGGCTCGCCGACAGGGTCAAGCCCAGGCCCAGGCCATGCTCGCCCGGTTTGGTGGTGAAGAAAGGTTCGAACAGGTGCTTGCGCGCTTCTAGATCAATGCCGTGGCCATTGTCGCGCACCCGCAGGCGATACTTGTCGCCCAGCAATTCGCCTTCCAGCCACAGCTGCGGCAGTGGCTGGGTGGCCATGGCGTCGAGGGCGTTGCCGATCAGGTTGACCAGGATCTGCTCCAGGCGGGTCTGGTCGATGGCCAGTTGCTGGTCGTCGAACTCGCGGTTCAATTGCAGGTGACAGGCGCTGATGCGGTTGCCCAGCACCTGTAGCGTTGCTTCCACGGCCTTTTCCAGCGAGGCCTGGCCGCTGTCGTCGCCACGTCGGGCGAAGGAGCGCAGGCTGGCGGTGATGCGGCCCATGCGGTCGATCAGGTCATTCATGGTGCGCAGGTTGGCGCTGGCGGTTTCCAGCGCGCCGCGTTCGAGGAAGCGCACGGTGTTGCCAGATAGCGTTCGCAGGGCCGCCAACGGCTGGTTGAGCTCATGGGCGATGCTGGTGGACATCTGCCCGATGGCCGCCAGCTTGCCCGCCTGGACCAGTTCGTCCTGGGCGTGGCGAAGGGTCTGCTCGGCGTGCCGGCGTTCGCGAATCTGGCCCTTGAGGCGTTCGTTGCTGGCGCGCAGGTCGGCCGTGCGTTCGGTGATCTTGCGTTCCAGTTGACTGTTGGCTTCTTCCAGGGCTTCGCGCGCGGCCAAGCGAGTGGCGATCACCTTGCGTCGCTCGTTCCAGGCGATGCCCAGGATCGCCAGCAGGGCGAAGGCAACACCCACCAGGATGCCCTGCACCATGGATTCGCGGCGCAGGTCCTGCAACGGCGTGAGCAAGGTGAAATGCCAGGGAGTGTCGGACAGGCGCCGGGTCTGGGCCAGGTAGGCGACCTCGCGCGGCTTGCCCTGGGCGGTTTCGCTGTTGGCCGGGAAGGTGAGTTTCTCCACGCCATCGGCCAGGGTTTCGCGCGCCAGTGGCTGCAGCTCGTTGAGCGGCCACCAGTAGTACTGCAGGCTGCGTGCCAGACGCTCCTTGATCTGCGGCGAGAGTGGGCGCACCGACTTGAGGCGCCGTGCCGGGTCGCTGGAGAGGATGATGATGCCGTTCTCATCGCTGACGAAGGCTTCCAGGCGGGCGCGCTGCCAGCGTTCCTCGAGTGTGTCCAGGCGTACCTTGATCACCGCCACGCCGATGATCTTGCCGTGTTCCTCCAGCCCGTGGGCCAGGTAGTAGCCGGCCTCGCCGGTGGTGCTGCCGATGCCGTAGAAGCGCCCGGGCTCACCACGCACGGCGTCCTGGAAGTAGGCGCGGAACGACAGGTCTTCGCCCAGGAACGAGTCGGCATCGCGCCAGTTGCTGGTGGCCTGGACCCGGCCGTTGGTGTCGAGGACGAAGATCGCCCGGCTGCGACTACGGCGGTTCAGGCCTTCGAGGTATTCGTTGACCGTCTGGCGGTAGCCGCCGTCCGGGTCGGTGAGCAGTTGCGAGACGCTGTCTTCCAGCTCGAGCAGGCTGGGCAGGTAGGTGTACTTGCTGATCTCGCTTTCGACCGTGCGCGCGTGCAGCTCCAGCTGGCGCTCGCCGGTTTCGCTGAGGGTGCGGATGCCGTTGTTCTCGCTGATCAGGAAGCCGGCCAGGCCCAGACCGACCATCAACAGGATGACCAGGGGCGGCAGCAGCAATTGGCGGATCAGGCGGGATTTCACGGCGGGCTGGGCAGGGTGAAGGAGCGAAGGGTCGCATTTCATCACAGTGGCCTTGTCACGACCAGCATCCGCTGCCTGGCGACGAGCCGGGCAGCGTCACTGTGGCCGACTTAGTGTTGCAGGATCTTGCTCAGGAAGTGCTGGGTGCGCTCGTGGCGGGCATTCGGGTTGCCGAAGAAGTCTTCCTTCTGGCAGTCCTCGATGATGTTGCCCTTGTCCATGAAGATCACCCGGTTGGCGACCTTGCGGGCGAAGCCCATTTCATGGGTTACGCACATCATGGTCATGCCTTCGTGGGCCAGTTCGACCATCACATCCAGTACTTCGTTGACCATCTCCGGGTCCAGCGCCGAGGTCGGTTCGTCGAACAGCATGACGATCGGGTCCATCGACAGCGCGCGGGCGATGGCCACGCGCTGCTGCTGGCCACCGGACAACTGGCCGGGGTGCTTCTTGGCGTGGGCGCCCAGGCCGACGCGGTCAAGCAGGGCCAGGCCCTTCTTGGTGGCTTCCGCCTCGCTGCGGCCAAGCACCTTGCGCTGGGCGATGGTCAGGTTCTCGGTGATCGACAGGTGCGGGAACAGTTCGAAGTGCTGGAACACCATGCCCACCCGCGAGCGCAGCTTGGGCAGGTTGGTCTTCGGGTCGGCGATCGAGGTGCCATCGACCACGATGTCGCCCTTCTGGAACGGTTCCAGGGCGTTGACGCACTTGATCAGGGTGGATTTGCCCGAACCGGACGGGCCGCACACCACCACCACTTCACCTTTCTTGACCTCGGTGCTGCAGTCGGTCAGTACCTGGAAGTCGCCGTACCACTTGTTGACGTTCTTGATGGAAATCATACGGTGATCCTTTTTTGCAGGCGCTTGACCAGCCAGGAAGCGGAGAAGCTGATGAGGAAGTAGACGACACCGGCGAAGATCAGGAACTCGTGGGAGCGCCCGATGATGTCGCCGTTGGAGCGGGCCGAGTTGAGGAAGTCGATCAGGCCGACGGTGTAGACCAGCGAGGTGTCCTGGAACAGGATGATGCTCTGCTGCAGCAGCAATGGCGTCATCTTGCGGAACGCCTGGGGCAGGATGATCAGGCGCATGCATTGGCCGTAGCTCATGCCCAGTGCCTGCGCCGCGCCCATCTGGCCCTTGGAGATCGACTGCACGCCGGCACGCACGATCTCGCAGAAGTAGGCCGCCTCGAACATCATGAATGCCACGACGCAGGAGGTGAACGCCCCGACCGGGGTGTCTTCGCCGGTGATCCAGCGCAGCACGAACGGCACCGCCAGGTAGAACCAGGTGATCACCAGCAGCAGCGGGATGGAACGGAAGTAGTTGACGTAGGCACCGGCGACATTGGCCAGCAGCTTGTTCGACGACAAGCGCATCAGGGCGAGGATGGTGCCCAGGGCGATGCCGCCGACCACGCCCATGACCATCAGTTGCAGGGTCAGGACCATGCCGTCCCACAGGGCGGGCAGGGCCGGGATGATTTCACTGAAATCCATGTCCATTTACTTGCCTCCCACGGAAATCAGGCCAGGCACCGAGACTTTCTTCTCGACCGCGCGCATGAGCAGCATCAGGCCCATGTTCAGGGTGAAGTAGATCAGGGTAGCCAGGGTGAACGCTTCGAACAGGTTGGCCGAAAATTCGGCGGTCTGCTTGGTCTGTGCCAGCAGTTCCATCAGGCCGATCAGCGACGCGACCGAGGAGTTCTTGAACACGTTCAGGAATTCCGAAGTGAGCGGCGGGATGATGATCCGGTAGGCCTGTGGCAGCAGCACGTTCATGTAGATCTGCGGCAGGCTGAAGCCCATCGCGCGCCCGGCCGACTCCTGGCCGCGAGGCAGCGCCTGGATGCCGGTGCGCACTTGTTCGCAGACACGGGCGGCGGTAAACAGGCCCAGGCAGATGACCACGCTGATCAGTGCCGAGGTGGTCGGGTTGAGGTCCTGCTTGAACCACTCCTGCAGGCCTTCGGGCAGCAGGTCCGGTACCAGGAAGTACCAGATGAACAGCTGCACCAGCAGCGGTACGTTGCGGAACAGCTCGACATAGGCGGTGGCAATCCCTGACACCAGGCGGTTCGGGACGGTGCGCATGACACCGAGGAGCGACCCCAGCAGCAGCGCGATGATCCAGGCGGAAATGGCGATGGCGATGGTCCAGCCCAGACCGGTGATGTACCAGTCCAGGTAGGTTTCGCTGCCCACGCCGGTGGACTTGAAGAACACGCCCCAGTCCCAGTTGTAATTCATCGGGATTTCCCCTCAGACGATTGTTTCACGGGCACCTTCGAGCATCCGAGGGTGGTTACACCCTCGGATGAAAGGTTAGACACTAACTGAGTGGCCTGTCGGATCGATTCGCGCGGATGCGCGTCAGGCCACTATCTGACGGTCAGGACTTCTTCTCGTCCGCGGCCTTGTCGGTCGGCTCGGCGATCAGCTTCTTCAGTTCGTCGCTCATCTTGAACTCGAGGTTCAGGCCTTTTGGTGGGATTGGCTGGGTGAACCATTTTTCGTAGATCTTGTTGATCTCGCCCGACTTGTACAGGGCGACGATGGCGTCATCCACGGCTTTCTTGAAGGCCGGGTCGTCCTTGCGCACCATGCAGCCGTAGATTTCGTACGACTGCGGTGTGCCGGTGATGACCCAGTCACTGGGCTTCTTGGCCTTGGCCATTTCACCGGCCAGCAGGGCGTCGTCCATCATGAAGGCCACGGCACGGCCGCTTTCGAGCATGTTGAAGGCTTCGCCGTGGTCTTTTGCCGAGATCACGTTCATCTTCATCTGCTTGTCGGCGTTCATTGCCTTGAGGATGCGTTCGGAGGTGGTGCCGGCGGTGGTCACCACGTTCTTGCCGGCCAGGTCCGGGAAGTCTTTGAAGGATGGCTGGCCATCCTTGACCTTGGTCAGCAGGCGGGTGCCGACTTCGAAGATGCCCACCGAGAAGCCGACCTGCTGCTGGCGCTCGACGTTATTGGTGGTGGAGCCGCACTCCAGGTCGACGGTGCCGTTCTGCACCAGCGGGATGCGGGTTTGCGAGGTGACCAGGTTGTACTTGGCCTTGATGTCGGTGCCCAGTTGCTTTTTCAGGGCTTCGACCACGGCCAGTTGGATGTCGTGGGAGTAGCCCACCGGCTCCGGCTTGCCGGCGAGGTAGGAGAACGGAATGGAGGAGTCGCGGTGACCCAGGGTAATGGTGCCCGAGTCCTTGATCTTCTTGAGAGTGCCGGTCAGTTCTTCAGCCATGACTGGCGACGCGATGACCGCGGCCGCGATGGCGGCGCCCAGCAATTGACGAACGATGCGCATCAAATTTACCTCGACGTGTTTGTTTTTTTTATGGAGCCGTTGGCGGACTCTTTCGTTCAACGAATACAGCATGAAGCGGTGTGCATTCGGCTAGTGAGTGTAGAGCATGAGTCGTGCCAAGCCCCGAAGCTTTATCTTAACGCCGCGAATTTGTTGAGGATTAGCGTTTGATCAAGGTTTTGGGTGTCATTTGATGTCCGTCAAACCGAACGCATAACGATTTTGCGTTCGGAAATCCGAATGAATATCTAGGGCGATGTACCCCGCCGGTAACTATCTACCGACAGGGGGTGCCTGGCGGCTGGCCCACTAGGGCTTTCCATCAGGCGATGCCATCCATGAAAATCCACGAATTCAATCCCGATTCCATTGATGCCTTGATTGCCAAGCGCCTTCCCACCTGGATGCGAACTGCCGCGATCGACCGTCTGCAGGCATTGCACCGTGCGCTCAGGGCGCAGCAGAAGAGCGCCGAGAAGATGCGTGAGCTGCTGGCGCAGGTGCCAGCGCTCGATGCCTATGCCGAGCCTTTGCTCAAGCAGGCGTTGCTCTCCCGCTTCAAAGTCGACACCGATGTGCGCGCCAGCAGCGTGAGGATCGTGCAGGACGTGTTCTATCCCGTCCTGCTGAATTCCGCACCGAAGCTCAGGTACCGGCACACCTCCAACCGCAAGTTGCTGGCGGCGGCACTGCACAACTACGCCGAGGATGAGACCCGGGTCGGTGCATTGACCGAAGCGAAGCTGCTGGATGTACACAAGAAGCCCTTGGGCATCGGCTTCAGCCAGTTTGCGCAGCTTTGCCGCAGCCTGGATCTGGGGGGCAGCTATCAGAGGCTTCTCAAGGGGCACCTGCAACCTGAGGAGTCTGCGGCGCGGGCCGAGGTCCAGGCACAGATCGAAGAGGACCTGCGGGCGCGCATGGAGGTTGCCGTGCGTCGTGCCGTGCTCGAAGGTCAGATCGACGAGCGCAGCTACCTGCAATTGCTGCCGTTCTGCTCACCTCAGCCCATCGTGCCCGGCGACGCGGCCGTGCTGACCTGCCAGCAGTTGCGCGTGCTGGGCAAGCCCGTGGAGGGTGTGGCCACCCTTGAAGTCCGTGAGCAGGCCGCTGGTGCGGTCACCGGGGTCATCAGCTGGATCCCGGACGACCCGGTGCAACCCGTGCAGCGCCATGGGTCCTGGGCGGCGTTGTACCAGACGCTGGCCGAGCGGTTTCGCCAGAAATCCTACGTCGCGTTCTTCATGCGGTTTGTCCGCGAGCGGGATCGGCCGTCATTCAGCAATGCGCTGAACAAGCTGCTCAAGGCTGCCGACGGCAACACGGCGATCGAACTGGACGGTCGCCACACCGATATCAGTGGCACCTTGGTCGCCTACCTGCGTCAGCTGCGCATCGAGAAGACGCTCGATGATGCGCGGGTGCTGGCGGTGCCAACCGGCGATGAAGACAGCGAGACCCGCCGTGAGCGTTTCGATGGCTATATGGAAGCGGGGCTGACACTGCTCACCCTCGCCGGGCTGTTCGTGCCGGTGATAGGCCAGGCCATGCTGGGCGTGGCTGCCGCGCAGATCGCCAACGAAGTGTACGAGGGGTACGAAGACTGGACACTGGGTGACCGCCAGGCAGCCTTGAAGCATCTGTTCGGGGTGGCCGAGAACGTCGCGGTGGGCACCCTGCTTGCCGCCGGTGGTGTTGCCGTGGGGAAAGTGCTGGAGCGTGTTTCCTTGGTCGATGACCTTGCACCGATCGTCACTGAGGCGGGGCATACAAAGCTATGCCGGGAATCGCTCGAACATTACTGGATAGATGACGAGGACCTGCCGATCGGGCAGAAACACGAGGCTGGCGGTGCCTGGCGGTTGCGCCTGGACAGCGGCAGCTACCACCTTGCCGACGACCCGGCTTCAGGTGCCATGCGCTTGGCACATCCACGCCGCGGATCAGCCTATGCGCCGCTGATCGAAGACAACGGCGCCGGCGGCTGGCGTACGTCGCTGGACCGCCCGCATGAGTGGGCAGGGTCGGGGTTGCTGATGCGTCGGCTGGGGGCGGAACTTGACGCCCTCAGTGATGACCAGGCCGAGAGGATCGCAGAGATCACCGGCTTCGACGAGGGCAAATTGCGCCAGTTGCATCTGGAGCATGCACCACCTCCGGCACGCTTGCTCGACGCCTGGGAGCGCTACCAGTTGCACGAGGAGTTTCCCGCCCTGCGTGACGAGGGCTTCGAGAGCGAGGTCAAGTCCAGGCAAGCGGTCGATGAGCCTGAGGCGCAATTGCTCAAACGAGACTTTCCCGGGCTGAGTAGCCGAGGCGCACGGGAGATCGTCGGGCAGGCGAATGGGCAACAGCTCAAGGATATGCTCGAGAAACAGCGGGTGCCCTTGAGCTTGGCCGAGCAGGCGCGCTGGTTCCTGCGCGACAGCCGGCTGGACAGGGCGTGCGCCGGTCTGCGCCAGGCCAGTGCGACCAATCAGGATACCGAGCGCCTGGCGCTGGGGTTGATCGACGAGTTGGCGCCTTGGAGTGGAGCGCTGCGCCTGGAAATTCGTGAAGGTTCCGGCATCGGTGCGTTGCGGGCCCAGCGCGGGAACGAAGCCGCGACCGGGCGGGACCTGCGCCGCATCGTCCGTGGACCGCAGGGCTATCAGGTACAGGATGGCAGGGGCGCGCCGCTGGCCCTGGCATCGGAGCACGACAGCCTGGCCCAGGCCCTGCTCCTGACCCTGGAACCTTCGCAAAAGGTGTTGTTGGGCGACGCGTTGCTCGATGCCGACGGATTGACCGACAAGCTCGCAAGGGCGGCCAGCGCTGAGCGGGATCAGGTCGCCAAGCTGATCGGGCTCGCACCAGTGGGTGACGGCATGCGCCCACCGACGCGCTTCGCCGATGGGCGGCTGGGCTACCCGTTGAGTCAGCGGGTCACCAGTAGCCGGCAGGCAAGCCGACTGGGCATTCGGCAGATCTACCCCACGCTTGGTGAGGACCAGTTGGAAAACTACATGCTGGATCTGCTGGCCAGGCATGTGGACCCCTGGGTGCACTACAACCAGCTGCGACGCCAGCTGACGCGTCTGCGCGAAACCTTGCAGGCCTGGCGAAGCGCAAATCACGGGATACTGGACAGCTTGCGGCGCCAGCGAGTGGTCACAGCCTTGCGCCGAAGCTGGCGGCGCAAAAGCGCCATCCTGGGCGATGGGGGTTATTGGCTGATGATCCGCGGTGAACATGTGGGTAGCTTGCCGAGCTTGCCGACAGGCGTGACCTACCCCCATGTGACCCGCCTGACCCTACGCGATATGGCGCTGACCACGCTGGACGCAGACTTCCTGGCGCGCTTCCCAGGGCTGCGGGAGCTGGACTTGCGCCACAATACGCTTACGCAGGTGCCGGCGGGTATCGAACAGTTGATCACGCTGAGGCGCTTGCGCCTGGGGCATAACCAGATCGTGATGGACGCCGCCGGTAATCGGCGCTTGCAGGCATTGGCCAACCTGCAGGAGCTCGACTTGAGCCGCAACCCGCTGGGCTATGCGCCCGATGTAGATGGCCTGCGCCACCTGCGCCACCTCTCGTTGAACGCGACCGGCCTGACCGAGATGCCCGAGCGGGTCCAGCAATTGCCATGGCAAGGGCTCGCGGACCTGCGTAACAACAGCATTCGCCAGGTGCGCCAGGAACTGCACAGCCTGCAACTGCGCCTGCAACGGATGGTCTTGCATGACAATCCGCTGGACCAGGCTAGCCAGTCGTTGGTGCGCCAGGCCTCCCGCGATCCGCTCGGTCATCGGGTCGGTCATCAGTTGATCGACCGGGCCGCCCGGGAGCGCTGGTTGACAGGCTCCAGCGGCATGGTCCGCAGCAGGCGCGAGGCGCAATGGTTGAGGTTGCGGGAGGACCCGGAGTCGAGGCCGCTGTTCCAGTTCTTCGCCGATTTCGCGGAAACTCTGGACTTTCAGGACAATGCGGCCTACTACCGGGATCGGATCTGGCGAATGATCAATGCATGCGATCAGAACACCGAGCTGCGCACGTTGATGTATACCCAGGCCGGAGGGGAGCGGACCTGCGAAGACCGGCTGCTGCTGATACTCAGTGAGTTGGAGGTCACGATGTACATCGAGCGCATGGCTGGGGGCAAGCGCCTGGTGGAGCGTGAGGATGCGTTGTTGAGTGCGGGGCGAGCGCTTTATCGCCTGGACGAGGTCAATGCCATTGCCGCGCGGCAGGTTCAGGTGCTTGAGCAGAGGCGGGGGAGGGTCGACCCGATCGAGGTCTACCTGGCCTATCGGACGCGCCTGGCCGTGCCCCTGGGGCTACCGGCGCAGCCTGAAGACATGCACTACATGCTCGACGCCAGGGTGACGGCCGCCGACCTCAATACCGCCAGGTTGCAGATACTGCGCGATGAGACGCCTGAGAAGCTGAGCGCGGCCTTGGCGCAGCGACCGTTCTGGGACCGCTACGTGCATGCCCGCTACCCTGAACAGGTCGATGCCTTGGTTGCATCGTTCGATGAGCAGCTCACCCAGGCCGCATTGCTTTCCGAGCAGTTGTACCTGGTCCGTTCCGAAGCGCTGAGGGGCAAGTACGAAGCGGCGCTGCAGGCATTGCGCCTGAAGCTGGCGCAGGAAGCCTATGCACGCATCCTGCGCCTTGCGCCCGTCAGCGACGCTTGATCAGGCGGCCTGGACGCCGGCCTGGTTCGCCCGGGCCTGCTGTAGGTAGGCCTCGAGTGCCTGCTGCTCAGCGGCGGAGGTGAACAGGCCGAGCTTGGTGCGGCGCCAGAGAATGTCGGCGGCATCGACTGCCCATTCTTGTTCACGCAGGTAGTCCACTTCACGCCCGAACAGGCCACCGCCGATGGACTGGCCCAGGTCCTCCGGGCCTTCCACACCTTCGAGCAGGCGCCATACGCGGCTGCCGTAGGTGACCGCCCAGCGCTTGGCGATATCCACTGGCAACCAGCCATGGCGTGCCAGTACGGCGTCGACCAGGGCCTGTGCGGTGGTCATGCTTTCACCGCCTGGCAAAGGTGCGTTGGCGGTCCAGCTGCCACGCATCTGGGTGAAGAACGGTTGCAGTTCGGCCATGGCCGACTCGGCCAGCTTGCGGTAGGTGGTCAGCTTGCCACCGAATACCGACAACAGCGGAGCCTCTCCCTGCGCGGCAGACAGCGCCAGGGTGTAGTCGCGGGTCACGGCCGACGGGTTGTCCGACTCGTCGTTGCACAGCGGACGCACACCGGAGTAGGTGTGCAGGATGTCAGTGCGGCTGAGCTGGTGATTGAAGTGCTCGTTGACCACTTTGAGCAGGTAGTCGGTTTCCTGCTCGGTGATCGCCACCTTGGCCGGGTCGCCGCTGTATTCGCGGTCGGTGGTGCCGATCAAGGTGAAACGGTCCAGGTAAGGGATGCAGAAGACGATGCGCTGGTCTTCGTTCTGCAGGATGTAAGCATGCTCGCCCTCGTACAGGCGCGGAACGATCAGGTGGCTGCCCTGGATCAGGCGGATACCGTAGGGAGCCTCGAGCTTGAGGTCATCCTTGATGAAGCTGGCGACCCAGGGGCCGGCGGCGTTGACCAGGGCGCGGGCCTGGATGGTCTGCACGCTGCCGTCGGCGTGCTGCAGCTCTACCTGCCACAGGCCATTGATGCGCTCGGCGCGCAGGCAACGGGTACGGGTGTGGATGTGTGCGCCTTTTTCGCGGGCGGCCATGGCGTTAAGCACCACCAGGCGGGCGTCATCCACGGCGCAGTCGGCGTATTCGAAACCGCGGGTGATGGCCGGCTTGAGCGGGTAGTTCGGACCGAAGCGCAGGCCGCGCGAGGCACCGAGGCGCTTGCGCTTGCCCAGGTGGTCGTACAGGAACAGGCCGGCGCGGATCATCCAGGCCGGGCGCAGGTGCGGGCGGTGCGGCAGGACGAAACGCATGGGTTTGACGATGTGCGGTGCCTTGGCCAGCAGCACTTCGCGTTCGGCCAGGGCCTCGCGGACCAGGCGGAACTCGTAATGCTCCAGGTAGCGCAGGCCGCCATGGATCAGCTTGCTGCTGGCGGAGGAAGTGTGTTGCGCCAGGTCGTCCTTTTCGCACAGGAAGACTTTCAGGCCGCGTCCGGCGGCGTCTGCCGCAATGCCCACGCCATTGATGCCGCCGCCGATCACGGCGAGGTCATAGCAGTCGGCAGGGGATGGCTGGGACGAAACGGGCTGGGACACGGCAAGGCCTCCTGGGGCTGTTCACATCGAAAGTGAACATTGATGTTCGTTTTCGAAAATATTAGCGCAATAGAAAGGCCGTCGCCAGTCAGTCTTCATAGAAAAAACTGATCAGATGACAGGAAAATGAACATTAGTGAACATGTGTCTGTAGGAGCCAGCCTTGCTGGCGAACCACCCGATTGTTCGCCAGCAAGGCTGGCTCCTACATGGAGAAGGGCTCAGACCACGTCGAGGCGGATCTTGTACTGGTTGAGCAATTGGGTGAGGGCAGGGGACGGGGCCTGGTCGGTCACCAGGCAGTCGATCAGGCTGATCGACCCCAGCCGCACCATGGCATTACGGCCGAACTTGCTGGAGTCCGCGGCGAGGAGCACCTGTCGGGCATTGGCGATGATTGCCTGGGATACCCGCACTTCCTGGTAATCGAAGTCCAACAGGCTGCCATCTTCATCGATGCCGCTGATACCCACCACCGCGAAATCGACCTTGAACTGGTTGATGAAGTCGACGCTTGCCTGGCCCACCACGCCCCCGTCCCGGCGTACCGTACCACCGGCTACCAACACCTCGAAGTCATCCTTGGCGGCCAGGATCGCGGCCACGTGCAGATTGTTGGTGATGACCTTCAAGTGGTTGTGGTTGAGCAGAGCCCGGGCAATGGATTCGGTGGTGGTACCGATGTTGATGAACAAAGAGGCATGGTCGGGGATCTGCCGGGCCACGGCTTCGGCGATGCGTTGTTTTTCGTCCCGCATCTGGTCGGCACGCATGGCGTAGGCGGTGTTCTCGATACTCGAGTCGTAGGCCGCGCCTCCGTGGTAACGGCGTAGCAGATTGGCCTCGGCGAGCTGGTTGATATCGCGGCGGATGGTTTGCGGGGTGACGACGAACAGCTGCGCCATTTCCTCGATGCTGACATAGCCACGTTCACGGACCAGCTCGAGGATTTGTTGTTGGCGAGGGGGCAGATTCATGGGCGGTCCTTTGGGGCAGCCGGACAAATTCTGCAATGATGCCGTAGGAAGGGGTGTACGACCAGTCTGAATGCGCCGCCAAACTCTGTAGGAGCCAGCTTGCTGGCGAACGCTTTTCAGCTGTTCGCCAGCAAGCTGGCTCCTACGCAAGGTTGAAATCAGGCGTCGTGATCTTCCCAGTCGCGGGTGCGATCCACGGCCTTGCGCCAGCCCTTGTACAGTTTCTCTTTCTCGGCCTCAGCCAGTTGCGGGCTGAATTCACGTTCGATGATCGCTTTGTCGCGCAGCTCGTCAAGGCCGCTCCAGAAACCACACGCCAGGCCGGCCAGGTAGGCGGCGCCGAGTGCGGTGGTTTCGCGCATCTTCGGACGCTCGACGCAGGTGCCGAGAATGTCGGCCTGGAACTGCATCAGGAAGTTGTTGGCCACCGCGCCGCCGTCCACACGCAGCTCGGACAGGCGCTCGCCGCAGTCCTGCTGCATGGCGTCGAGCACGTCGCGGGTCTGGTAGGCGATCGATTCCAGGGCCGCGCGGATAATGTGGTCCACCTTGACACCGCGGGTCAGCCCGAACAGGGCGCCACGGGCATAGGGGTCCCAGTAGGGGGCACCCAGGCCGGTGAAGGCAGGCACGAGATACACACCGTTGCTGTCCTTGACCTTGCTGGCGAAGTATTCGGTGTCGTGGGCGTCGTTGACGATTTTCAGTTCGTCACGCAGCCATTGCACGGTGGAGCCACCATTGAACACCGCACCTTCCAGCGCATAGGCCACTTCGCCGCGGGGGCCGCAGGCGATGGTAGTCAGCAGGCCATGGGACGACTTGACTGCCTTGTCGCCGGTGTTCATCAGCAGGAAGCAGCCGGTGCCATAGGTGTTCTTGGCCTGGCCGGGCTCCACGCACATCTGGCCGAACAGCGCCGACTGCTGGTCGCCGGCGATACCGGCGATGTCGATGCCGCTCTTGGTCTTGCCATAGACCTCGGACGATGGGCGTACTTCAGGCAGCATCTGCCGTGGAATGCCGAGGATGTCGAGCAGCTTCTCATCCCACTGCAGCGAGTGGATGTTGAACATCAGGGTGCGCGAGGCGTTGGTGTAGTCGGTGACGTGCACCTTGCCGCCGGAGAACTTCCAGATCAGCCAGGTATCGATGGTGCCGAACAGCAGTTCGCCGCGCTCGGCGCGTTCACGGGCACCCTCGACGTTGTCCAGGATCCATTTGAGCTTGGTGCCGGAGAAGTAAGGGTCGGTGACCAGGCCGGTGGCTTCGCGGATGTACTGCTCGTGGCCATCACGCTTGAGCTGGGCACAGATCTCGGTGCTGCGGCGGCACTGCCAGACGATGGCGTTGTAGACCGGGCGGCCGGTTTCCTTGTCCCAGACGACGGTGGTTTCACGCTGGTTGGTGATGCCGATGGCGGCGACCTGGGCGTGGCTGATGCCGGCCTGGGCCAGGGCCTCGACCATGGTGGCGGACTGGGTGGCGAAGATTTCCATCGGGTCGTGCTCGACCCAACCGGCCTGCGGGTAGTGCTGGGCGAACTCGCGCTGCGAGGTGCCGACCACATTGGCATCGCGATCGAAGATGATGGCGCGTGAACTGGTGGTGCCCTGGTCCAGGGCGATGATGTAGTTCTTGTCCAGGTTGTCAGTCATGTCGATGGCCTTGCACGAAATGGGAGTAGGTCAGGGCGTGGCGGGCGCGGGTCAATCGACCCGGTCGCCCGGCGCTGGCATCAGGAAGCCTGGGTGTCACCCTGAGGATTATCGTCTGTCTGCAGGTTCGCGGCTTGCGCTGTCGGCAGGTTGCGGGCAATCAGGCCACGGTAGAGGGCCGCGCCCAGGCTGGCGCCGAGGATCGGTGCGAACACCGGAACCAGGAAATACGGGATGTCGCGCCCGCCAGTGAAGGAAATTTCGCCCCAGCCGGCCAGGAACGTCATCAGTTTCGGCCCGAAATCACGCGCCGGGTTCATCGCGAAGCCGGTCAGCGGGCCCATGGCGCTACCGATCACCGCGATCAGCAGGCCGATCAGCAGCGGTGCGGTGGCGCCACGGGGCAGGCCGTTGTTGTCGTCGGTCAGGGCCATGATCACGGCCATCAGGATGGCGGTGATGATCACTTCGACCAGGAACGCCTGGCCGATCGACAGCGACGGATGCGGGTAGGTGGAGAACACGGAGGCCAACTCGAGGCTGGCCTGGCTGCCGCGCAGCATATTGTGGGCCTGTTCGAAATCGAAGAACAGGGTGCTGTACAGGGTATAGACCAGGGCGGCGCCACAGAACGCGCCACACACCTGGGCGAGGATGTAGAACGGCAGCTTGCGTTTGTCGAAGCCGGCGAACAGGGCCAGGGCGATGCTCACCGCCGGGTTCAGGTGCGCGCCGGAAACGCCGGCGGTCAGGTAGATCGCCATGCTCACGCCGACCCCCCAGATGATGCTGATCTCCCACAGGCCGAAGCTGGCGCCGGCGACCTTGAGCGCGGCGACACAACCTGTGCCGAAGAAGATGAGCAGGGCGGTGCCGAGGAATTCGGCGAGGCATTGGCCGGAAAGCGTGGGTTGTCGTAGAGCAGTCGTCATGTAGGACCTCGGTTTTTTGTTGTTGTGAGGCGCTGGGCGCTCGACAGCAAAAAGCCCGGAGTCTATCCCCATGGACGCCGGGCAGGTACGGGAAGTGCACCTTATAGGTGCGCCATTTATTCACAAACGAAAAAATATAGACAAGAAACGCTGATGTCAAAGGTCGAAAATGAACGCTCGGACACAATCTGACTGCCGCGCCGTGGTACGAACATTCAGCCGCTGCTCTAGCCTGGGGCTTGTGCTGGTCGGTCTGGTGGAATTGCCCTAGAGTACCCGGCGACCCGTGACCGCCTGGAGCCATTGATGACCCCTGCCCTGGACCTGCTGAAAAAGGCACGCGCCGAGCACCGTGTGCACAGTTACGAACATGATCCGAAAACCGCTTCCTATGGCCTGGAGGCCGCAGAAAAGCTGGGGCTCGATCCGCTTCGGGTGTTCAAGACCCTGTTGGCCAGCAGCGAGAAAGGGGAGTTGCTGGTGGCGGTGGTGCCAGTGGTTGGTACGCTGGACCTCAAGGCCCTGGCCCACGCCGCCGGGGTGAAGAAGTGCGAGATGGCCGACCCGCAGGCTGCCCAGCGTGCGACCGGTTACCTGGTGGGGGGTATCAGCCCGTTGGGGCAGAAGAAGCGCTTGCGTACGTTCATCGACCAGTCGGCGCAACATCACGAAACCATTCATGTGAGTGCTGGGCGTCGTGGACTGGAAGTCGAACTGGCCGCGTCAGTGCTTGCCACCCACACCCAAGCCCAGTTCGCCGAAATCGGTCGCCTGTAGGCGCCGGCTTGCCGGCGAATGTGATCGACAGGCAAACGCTGTTGCCAGGACTATCGCGTTCGCCGGCAAGCCGGCTCCTACAGGGGGTCAGTGCGCTGAGCTGTAGCGGCGCACACCGTTTTCCTGGCGAGGCAACTGGGCCGCGACGCTGCCCGGTACCGGGAACAACACCAAGTGATCGGCCGCCACGGCGATACCGACATCCTGGCCGACCTGATGGTCGATGTGGCTGGGGAAGATCGCCTCGAGCTGACTGCCGGTGGCCAGTTGCAGGCGATACAGGGTCGAAGCACCCAGGAAGCTCTTGCCGACGATCTGCGCACGCAACTCGCTGTCGGGGGCGTGGAGAATGTCGTCCGGGCGCAGCAGCACATCCACCGAGCTGCCCAGGGCCATGGTGTAGGCGCGATTGCCACGCAGCTCGCCAAGCTCGGTGGTCACTGCGTCATGGCTGCTCATCTGGCCGCGAATGAAGTAGCCCTGGCCGATGAAGCTGGCGACGAAGGGCGTCTGCGGTTCGTGGTACAGGTTGTAGGGCGTGTCCCATTGCTCCAGGCGGCCTTCCTTGAACACACCGACATGGTCGCTGACGGCGAAGGCTTCTTCCTGGTCATGGGTGACCAGGATGGCACTGGTACCACGGCTCTTGAGAATGTCGCGCACTTCATGGCTGAGGCGTCGGCGCAGTTCCACGTCGAGGTTGGAGAACGGCTCGTCGAGCAGCAGCAACTGCGGCTCGGGCGCCAGGGCGCGGGCCAGCGCCACGCGTTGCTGCTGGCCGCCGGACAGCTCGTGCGGGTAGCGCCCGCCGAGGCCGCCGAGCTTGACCAGCTCGAGCATCTCTTCGATCACGTCGGCCTGGCGTGGGTGCTTGCCGATGCCGAAGGCGATGTTCTGCGCCACGGTGAGGTGGGGGAACAGCGCATAGTCCTGGAACACCATGCCGATCCGGCGCTTCTCCGGTGCCAGGGTGAACCCTGCGCGGGAGATGACTTCGCCGGCCAACTTGATCTCGCCTTCGTGCACCGGCTCGAAACCGGCGATGGCGCGAAGTGTCGTGGTCTTGCCGCAACCGGAAGAACCCAGCAGGCAACCAATGTCGCCTGCATTCAGGTGCAGGTTGAGGTTCTGGACGATGCGCTGGTCGCCATAGCCGCAGGCAAGGTTGCGCAGGTTGAGCAGTAAAGGTTGACTCATGCGTGGTGGTAAGCCGGTTCTACAAGGAATTCCAGGAGGGCCTTCTGTGCATGCAGGCGGTTCTCAGCTTCGTCCCAGGCGACCGAGCGTGGGTCGTCGAGCAGGTCCTGGCTGATTTCCTCGCCTCGGTGGGCGGGCAGGCAGTGCATGAACAGGGCATCGGGTGCCGCCAGGTCGAGCAGTTCGCGGGTGACCTGGTAAGGCGCGAAATGCGCCAGGCGCCGTGCAGTTTCCTCTTCCTGGCCCATGGAAGTCCAGACATCCGTGGTGACCAGGTGGGCGCCGCGCACGGCTTCCTTGGGGTCGCGGATGATCTGTACGCGCTCGCCACCCAGTTGCAGGAAGCGCGGATCGGGCTCGTAGCCTTCGGGGCAGGCAATGCGCAGTTGGAAGTCGAACTGCACGGCGGCCTCGATGTAGGAGTTGCACATGTTGAAGCCATCGCCGATCCAGGTCACGGTCTTGCCCTGGATCGAGCCGCGGTGTTCCATGAACGTCTGCATGTCGGCCAGCAACTGGCAGGGGTGCGATTCATCCGACAGGCCGTTGATCACCGGCACCTTCGAGTGGGCGGCGAATTCGGTGAGGGTGCTGTGGGCGTGGGTGCGGATCATCACCGCGTCGACCATGCTCGACAGCACGATGGCGCTGTCGGCGATGGGTTCGCCACGGCCCAGTTGCGTGTCACGGGGCGAAAGGAAGATGGCCTGGCCGCCGAGCTGGATCATGCCGGCTTCGAAGGATACCCGGGTACGGGTGGAGGACTTCTCGAAGATCATCCCCAGCACGCGGCTCTTCAATGGCTCGAACAATACGCCGCGCTTGCGCAGGTCCTTCAGCTCGATGCCTCGACGGATCACGCCGAGCAGTTCGTCAGCAGTGAAATCCATCAGGGAGAGAAAGTGCCTTGCGCTCATGATTGACTACCTTATCTGCAACGGTGTGCAGGTCGACCGTATGGTTTTGTTGACAACGGGGGTGACCTGCGGCGTAAACCGCACGGGGCGGACGGAATAGGGAAAGGCGCAATACTATAATTAAATGTCGCCTTAAACCAAGAGGGGAAACAGTGGCTCTGTATCAGAGGGTGTCGCAAACCCTTGGAGCCAGACTGTTTTTTATTTGCTACAGCGGTTGTACACGGCTCGACGAGCCTTTGGCAAACCCGCCGTCGCGAATCGTGCGCCTGATGTCGCCCGATTCACGCCACGAACCTCGCTGGCACGCCTGTGGCAGGCGGCGCATAGTCGTTCATCCAGAACAACAAGGCAGAGGCGGCCATGACCAAGACCCTGCATCACCGAGCCTGTCACCTGTGCGAGGCCATCTGTGGCCTGAACATCGAAGTCACCCATGAAGAAGACGGGCGGGCGCGTATCAGCTCGATCAAGGGCGACCCGCAGGACCCGTTCAGCCGCGGCCATATCTGCCCCAAGGCGGTTGCCCTGCAGGATATCCAGGAAGATCCCGATCGCCTGCGCCAGCCCCATCGACGTATCGGCGAGCAGTGGCAGGCAATCGGCTGGGAAGAGGCCTTCGAGCTAGCGGCAGAGCGGCTGTGGGCGGTCCAGCAGGCCCATGGGCGCAATGCCGTGGCGGTGTACCAGGGCAACCCCAGCGTGCACAACTATGGCTTGATGACCCACAGCAACTACTTCCTCGGGCTGCTCAAGACGCGCAATCGATTTTCTGCCACCTCTGTGGACCAACTACCCCAGCACCTGACCAGCCACCTGATGTATGGGCATGGCCTGCTACTGCCGATCCCGGACATCGATCATACCGACTTCATGCTCATCCTTGGCGGCAACCCGCTGGCTTCCAACGGCAGCATCATGACCGTGCCGGATGTAGAGAAGCGCCTGAAGGCACTGAGGGCGAGGGGAGGGCGGCTGGTGGTGGTCGACCCTCGGCGCAGCGAGACGGCGGCGATGGCCGATACACACTTGTTCATTCGCCCCGGTGGTGATGCGGCGCTGTTGTGTGGGGTTTTGCACACCTTGTTCGCCGAAGACCTGGGCCGTGGCTCGCACCTGCCGGTCAATGGCCTGGAGCAGGTGCGTGAGGCCATCGCGCCCTTCGACGCTGGCGCCATGAGTGAATTGTGTGGTGTTGCGCAGGACAATATCCGTCAACTGGCTCGCGACTTCGCTGCCGCCGACAGTGCGGTGTGCTATGGCCGGATGGGTGTTTCCACCCAGGCGTTCGGCTCGCTGTGCCATTGGCTGGTGCAGTTGATCAACCTGGTCACCGGCAACCTCGATCGCGAAGGGGGAGCCTTGTGTACCGAGCCGGCGGTGGATCTGGTTGCCAGCACTTCGGGTGGCCATTTCAACCAATGGCAGAGCCGGGTTTCCGGCCTGCCAGAGTATGCTGGCGAGCTGCCCGTCTCGGCATTGGCCGAGGAAATCCTCGAGCCCGGCGAAGGGCAGGTGCGGGCATTGGTGACGGTGGCCGGCAACCCGGTGTTGTCCACACCCAACGGTCGGCGCCTGGACGAGGCCCTGGCAGGGCTCGACTTCATGCTCAGCATCGATCTGTACATCAATGAGACCACCCGTCATGCGGACCTGATCCTGCCCTCAACCTCAGCACTGGAAAACGACCACTACGATTCCACGTTCAATCTGCTGGCAGTGCGCAATGTCACCCGTTTCAACCGAGCGATCCTGCCCAAGCCTGAAGGCGCCTTGCATGACTGGGAGATTTTCGTCGGCCTGGCGAAGGCGTTCGCCAAGCGGGCGCAGGTCGAACTCAAGGCAACGCTTCCTCCGGCGCAGATGATCGACATCGCCCTGCGCAAAGGGCGTCATGGCGACTTGTCGCCGCTGCAGTTGTCCATACAGGCGCTCGAGCAGCATCCGCACGGCCTGGACCTGGGACCGTTGCGGCCGAACCTTGCGGCGCGCCTGGGCACGGCCAGCCGGGCGGTCGAGGCGGCGCCTGCGGTGCTGCTCGCCGACTTGCAGCGGCTTGCCCGGCAGGCGCCGCTCGCCCCTGGGCAACTGTTGCTGATCGGCCGTCGCCATGTGCGCAGCAACAATTCATGGATGCACAACTTTCATCGGCTGGTGAAAGGCAAGCCACGTCATCAGTTGCTGATGCATCCGGACGACTTGCGCCTGCGGCAATTGCAGGACGGCCAGACCGTTCGAGTGCGTTCGCGTACCGGCGTGCTCGAAGTGCAGGTCCAGGCCAGCGAAGAGATGATGCCAGGCGTGGTCAGCCTGCCCCATGGCTATGGCCACGCTCGCCAGGGCGCGCAGTTGCAGATCGCCAGCGCGCAGCCCGGCGTCAGTGCCAACGACCTGACCGACGAGCACTTGCGCGACGGTGTTTCCGGCAATGCCGCGCTCAATGGCGTGCCGGTGGAGGTGGAAGCCGCCTGACGATCGGCAAGGCCGAGCACGCCGCTCGGCTTTCCGTTACAATGCGCCACCGTGCCGACGATCACGTCGGAAAGTTCAGCCGAGGTGCTTCATGGATATCATCGAAACAATCAAAGAGCAGATCGCCAACAACACCATTCTGCTTTACATGAAAGGCTCGCCGAATGCGCCGCAGTGCGGCTTCTCGGCCAAGGCGGCGCAAGCTGTGATGGGTTGTGGCGAGAAGTTCGCCTACGTCGACATCCTGCAGAACCCGGAAATCCGCGCCAACCTGCCCAAGTACGCCAACTGGCCGACCTTCCCGCAACTGTGGGTCGCCGGTGAGCTGGTCGGCGGCAGCGACATCATGAGCGAGATGTTCGCCAACGGCGAGCTGCAGACCCTGATCAAGGAAGCTGCCGCCAAGGCCAAGGCTTCCGAGGCCTGATCCGGTCCTTGCATGCAAAAAGCCCCGCGATTGCGGGGCTTTTTGTTTTCTGAACCGATTCGGCACGTGCTTCTGTAGGAGCGGCTTTAGCCGCGATCACCCACAAAGCGGGTGCCAGGCCCCGCGTTGCCTTCATCGCGGCTAAAGCCGCTCCTACTGACGCGTGGGCTTACTCTTCACCCATCTGCGACTGCAGGTAGTTCTCGATGCCGATCTTGTCGATCAGGCCCAGCTGAGTTTCCAGCCAGTCGATGTGTTCTTCCTCGGACTCGAGGATGTCTTCGAGCAGCTCACGGGAGCCAAAGTCACCCACGGTCTCGCAATGGGCGATGGCGGCCTTGAGGTCGGCGTGACCCTTTTTCTCGATCTTCAGGTCGCACTCGAGCATCTCTTTGGTGTGCTCGCCGATCAACAGCTTGCCCAGGTCCTGGACGTTGGGGATGCCTTCGAGGAAAAGAATACGCTTGATCAGTTTGTCAGCGTGCTTCATCTCGTCGATGGATTCCTTGTACTCGTGCTTGCCGAGTTTGTTCAGGCCCCAATCTTCGTACATGCGGGCATGCAGGAAGTACTGGTTGATTGCGACCAGCTCGTTTCCGAGGATCTTGTTGAGATGCTGGATGACGCTTACGTCGCCTTTCATGATGGGGTCCTGCCCTGTGGAAGTTGAGCCAATGCATACAAGTTTGAGCCTGGCTACCCCTTGTGTCAAACCTAAGTTATTGAATAATAAGTGAAAATTAATCGGAATAAGAATGTTTGTGAACCGCGTTATGGCGCTAACTTATTGAATTGCAGGCATAAAAAAACCGGACGCGAGGTCCGGTTCTTCAAAATCTGATTCGTTACGCCGCGTTGAATTCAACGGGGTAGGGCAGCACGGCCTGTTGGCTGAGTTGCAGCTCGGTCAGGGTTTCGCGCACCACCTGCTTGGCGAGGCAGGCGCACTTGCCACATTGGCTGGCGACATTGGTGGCGGCTCGAACTTCCTTGTAGCTGCAGCATCCTTCGTAGATCGCATCGCGGATCTGTCCGTCGGTGACACCGACACAAAGACACACATACATAAGGGCTAACCATAACGGGTTGAGTCGATGGGTTGGAGAGTAATGGTAATGAGAATGCTTGTCAAAGCACTTTCTGGAAGGGCCGTCCTTGAGCGACCGGTGGTAGAGATTCGGCCTGTCACCCTAAGCCGTGTATGATGGTCGGCCTTTGTCGGATTCCGGGTGGGCAGGTCTCGTCCGGACAAGGTTTTACCCCTCATCAGGAGAAATCGAATGAGTGTACTCGTAGGCAAAAAAGCCCCTGACTTCACCGTACCGGCCGTGCTGGGCAACGGCGAGATCGTCGACAGCTTCAACCTGGCCTCGGCCATCAAGGGCAAGTACGGCCTGGTGTTCTTCTACCCGCTGGACTTCACCTTCGTCTGCCCGTCCGAGCTGATCGCCCTGGACCACCGCATCCCTGACTTCCAGGCGCGCAACGTGGAAGTGATCGGTGTGTCGATCGACTCGCACTTCACCCACAACGCCTGGCGTAACACCCCGGTCAACAACGGCGGCATCGGCCAGGTCAAGTACACCCTGGCGGCCGACATGACCCACGAAATCTGCAAGGCCTACGACGTCGAGTCCGAAGGCGGCGTGGCTTTCCGTGGTGCCTTCCTGATCGACACCAACGGTGTGGTCCGTTCGCAGATCGTCAACGACCTGCCGCTGGGTCGCAACATGGACGAGCTGCTGCGTCTGGTCGACGCCCTGCAATTCCACGAAGAGCACGGCGAAGTCTGCCCGGCCAACTGGAAGAAAGGCGACAAGGGCATGAACGCTTCGCCGGAAGGTGTCGCGGCTTACCTGAGCGAGAACGCTGGCAAGCTGTAATTGCCACGCGAAAAAAAACCGGCCCTGGTGGCCGGTTTTTTTGTTTCAAGCTTCAAGCTTCAAGCTGTAAGCGACAAGAAAGAAGTAGAGCGCATATCGCCCGCTTTTCCTTGTCGCTTGAAGCTTGTAGCTTGCAGCTCAATCGTTGAAATCGCGCCAGCCGCCCATCTCTTTCCAGCGGTTGACGATGCCGCAGAACAGCTCGGCGGTCTTCTCGGTGTCGTAACGTGCCGAGTGGGCCTCACGACCATCAAAGTCGATGTCCGCGCTCTGGCAGGCTCGTGCCAGTACGGTCTGACCATAGGCCAGGCCGGCGAGGGTGGCCGTGTCGAAGCTGGAGAATGGGTGGAACGGGTTGCGCTTGATGTCGTTGCGCGCCACTGCGGCGTTGAGGAAACCCAGGTCGAAGCTGCTGTTATGCCCGACCAGGATCGCCCGCTTGCAGCCGTTGGCTTTCAAGGCCTTGCGCACACCACGGAAGATATCGGTGAGCGCGCTTTCCTCGCTTACCGCCATGCGCAGCGGGTGGTCCAGCTTGATGCCGGTGAACTCCAGCGCGGCCGCTTCGATGTTGGCCCCTTCGAACGGTTCGACCCGATAGAAGTAGGTGTGCTCGGGGAACAGGAAGCCTTTCTCGTCCATGCCGATGGTCACGGCAGCGATTTCCAGCAGCGCGTCGGTGGCGCTGTTGAAACCGCCGGTCTCGACATCCACCACTACCGGCAGGTAGCCGCGGAAGCGCTCAGCCATGGGGTGGCGCGAGCCACTGCTGACTGGGTTGTCCTGGTCGTCTTCGTAGAGGTCTTCGCTCACGCGTTATCCTCCAGCAGTCGCCAGCGCAGCTTTTCACCGGCGCGCAGCGGAATCACGGTGTTGTCGCCGAATGGCAGGCTGTCGGGCGCGGTCCACTCGTCACGCACCAGGGTGATCGTGTCGGTGTTGCGCGGCAGGCCGTAGAAGTCCGGGCCGTGCTTGCTGGCGAAGCCTTCGAGCTTGTCCAGCGCGTTGCGCTGCTCGAACGCCTCGGCGTACAGCTCGATGGCGGCATAGGCGGTGTAGCAACCGGCGCAGCCGCAGGCGGCTTCCTTGGCGTGCTTGGCGTGGGGCGCCGAGTCGGTGCCGAGGAAGAACTTCGGATTGCCGCTGGTGGCTGCGTCCAGCAGCGCCACCTGATGGGTGTTGCGCTTGAGGATGGGCAGGCAATAGAAGTGCGGGCGGATGCCGCCGACCAGCATGTGATTGCGGTTGTACAGCAGGTGTTGGGCGGTGATGGTCGCGCCGACGTTGGCCGAGGCCTCGGTGACGAACTGGGCCGCATCGGCGGTGGTGATGTGCTCGAACACCACTTTCAGTGTCGGAAAGCGTTCCACCAGGCGACGCATATGTTCGTCGATGAAGCGCTTCTCGCGGTCGAACACGTCGATCTCGCTGCGTGTCACTTCACCGTGCACCAGCAGCGGCAGGCCGGTCTCGGCCAAGGCCTCGATCGCCGGGAAAATGTTGTCGATGCTGGTCACGCCCGAGTCGGAGTTGGTGGTGGCGCCTGCCGGATAGAGCTTGGCGGCATGCACGAAACCACTGGCCTTGGCCGCGCGGATATCCTCGGGGCTGGTGCGGTCGGTAAGGTAGAGCACCATCAGCGGCTCGAAGCGGCTGCCGGCCGGGCGCGCGGCGAGGATACGCTCGCGGTAGGCGCCGGCTTCCACGGCATTGCGTACCGGCGGCACGAGATTGGGCATGATGATGGCGCGGGCGAAGGTGCGCGCCACGTCGCCGACGGTATGTTGCAGGACGGCACCATCGCGCAGATGGATGTGCCAGTCGTCGGGGCGCAGGAGGGTCAGGCGATCGGACATTGGGGATTCCAGGCGGGTCGAACTCAGAAGCCAATCCTACCGGAAAACCCCTGTTCAAGCACGGCTATCAAGTTTTCCGACGAGCGACCGATAGCCTTGAGGTAAGCCGTCAGAATCTGTGGAGCCGCCCGTGCGCCAGCGTTACCTAGCCCTGTTCACCCTCGTCGCCAGCTTGCCGGCCGGGGCCCTGACCTTCCAGACTCGCGTGGAGAACGTCGCCTGGAAAGTCGAGGGAGACCAGTTCGAGTGTCGCCTGATCCAACCGATCGACGGCTTCGGCAGCGGTGAATTCGTGCGCCGCGCCGGCGAGCAGCCGACCTTCCAACTGCGTTCGGACAGCAACGTGCTGGGCGCCGGCTCCGCCACCCTGCTGGCGGCGGCGGCACCTTGGCAACCTGGGCGCGGCGACGTGAACCTGGGGGCCGTGCGCATGGCTCGCAGCGGAGTGTTGTTCACTTCGTCCCAGGGCCAGGCGAGCCGTTTGATCAATGGCCTGCTCGATGGTCGTAGCACGGTGGTGCGCAACTATACCGGCGAAGGTGGTCGGCCGATGGAAGTACACGTGCTGCCCGTGAGTTTCACCAAGGCCTATGGTGACTACCAGGCATGCGCCACGAAACTGTTGCCGATGAACTTCGACCAGATCCGCCAGACCCAGGTCGGCTTCCCTGGCGCAGGCATCGAGCTCGACGCCTCGGGGCGCGCGCGGCTGGACGTGATTCTCGATTACCTGAAGGCCGACCCGTCGGTCAATCACATCGAGCTCGACGGCCATTCCGACAACAGCGGCAATCGCCTGACCAACCGCGACACCTCCCGCCGCCGTGCCCTGGCAGTGGCCGAGTACCTGAAGGCCCATGGCGTGCCAGAAGACCAGATCACCGTGCGCTTCCATGGTGAGCGCTATCCTCTGGCAAAGAACAACAGTGCCGCCAACCGTGCGCGCAACCGCCGAGTGAATATCCAGCTAGACCGCGTGACCCCGGTTGAGAAACCCGTGGAAAGGCCAGCTGCACCTGTGGTGCCGGCCGCGGCTGCACCCGTTCCGGCCGCACCTTCCGCTCCAGCCGAAGTCCCCGTGAAACCTGCGTCCGCCACCAAGGCCTGAGTGCGACCACGGGTCGCGCCCTCGACAGTTACTGTCGCTTTGTCGTCACAAGCTGTCGCCCCATTGTAAATTTTTCGGCAACGCCGGTAGAATCAACGCCTTTCCGTACAATCCCGTGGAGTGATGGCATGGCGGACGTAAAAAAGGTCGTATTGGCGTATTCCGGCGGCCTTGATACTTCGGTGATTCTCAAGTGGCTGCAGGACACCTACAACTGTGAAGTGGTGACCTTCACCGCTGACCTGGGGCAGGGCGAGGAGGTCGAACCGGCCCGCGCCAAGGCCCAGGCGATGGGCGTGAAAGAGATCTACATCGACGACCTGCGCGAAGAGTTCGTGCGTGACTTCGTCTTCCCGATGTTCCGCGCCAACACCGTCTACGAAGGCGAGTACCTGCTGGGTACCTCCATCGCCCGTCCGCTGATTGCCAAGCGTCTGATCGAGATCGCCAACGAAACCGGCGCCGACGCCATTTCCCACGGTGCGACCGGCAAGGGTAACGACCAGGTGCGTTTCGAGCTGGGCGCCTACGCGCTCAAGCCTGGTGTCAAGGTCATCGCCCCGTGGCGCGAGTGGGACTTGCTGTCCCGCGAAAAACTGATGGACTACGCCGAAAAGCACGGCATCCCGATCGAGCGCCACGGCAAGAAGAAATCGCCGTACTCGATGGACGCCAACCTGCTGCACATCTCCTACGAAGGCGGTGTCCTGGAAGATACCTGGACCGAGCACGAGGAAGACATGTGGCGTTGGAGCGTCTCTCCGGAGAACGCCCCGGACCAGGCCACCTACATCGAACTGACCTACCGCAACGGTGACATCGTCGCCATCGACGGCGTCGAGAAATCCCCTGCCACCGTGCTTGCCGACCTGAACCGCATCGGCGGTGCCAATGGCATCGGCCGCCTGGACATCGTCGAGAACCGTTACGTCGGCATGAAGTCCCGCGGCTGCTACGAGACCCCGGGCGGCACCATCATGCTCAAGGCCCACCGCGCCATCGAGTCGATCACCCTGGACCGCGAAGTCGCTCACCTGAAGGATGAGCTGATGCCGAAGTACGCCAGCCTGATCTACACCGGCTACTGGTGGAGCCCTGAGCGCCTGATGCTGCAGCAGATGATCGATGCTTCGCAGGTCAATGTGAACGGTGTCGTCCGCCTGAAACTGTACAAGGGCAACGTAACTGTTGTCGGCCGCAAGTCCTACGATTCGTTGTTCGACGCCAATATCGCGACCTTCGAGGAAGATGGCGGCGCCTACAACCAGGCAGACGCGGCTGGCTTCATCAAGTTGAACGCACTGCGCATGCGTATCGCCGCCAACAAGGGCCGTTCGCTGCTCTGAGTTCGGATGGTAATGAAAAACCCGGCCTTGGCCGGGTTTTTTGTTGCCTGTTGCTCAGGGGGGTTGATGATTGTTCGGGGGCGTTTCGGCATTGCCCTGCATGGGGCTGACCTTGAACTGGATGCAGGTGCGTGTATCCAGGTTGTACAGGGTCCAGCGCCGGGTCGCTCGAACCGGGCGATTGATCAGGCGCAGTACCTGGTTCTCGATCAGCTGA
>NZ_JAMSHW010000021.1:0-79818 GCF_023757525.1 Pseudomonas sp. MWU13-3659
CGGCGCGGCGCCCACGCTCAAGGCCGCCAGTGCCCTCAAGCAACTGCCGAGCCTGCCCAAGCTCAGCGCCCCCGCCAACCCGGCCAAGGGCCTGTTGAGCCATGAGGTGCTGGCATGACCGACGCCAAACAACGCGAAGCCCAGGTCGCCGTCGCCCCGCTGAACACCATCGACGCCAAGGACGTCGGCCGTGGCGCCGCCGCCTTCGACGCCTGGCTGCAGTCGGTCAGCGGCGGCTACGTCACCCTCGAACGGATCAAGACCGTGGCCGGCGCGCTGCCGGTGGTGGGCAACATCATGGCCTTGGTCGACGCCCTGGGCGACGTGGTGACCCTGGTCAAGAGCAAGAACCGCCAGCTGCTCGACTGGGTGAGCCTGGGCATCAACCTGATCGGCGTGCTGCCGGCGCCGCCGACCATGGCCGCGGCGCGCATGAGCCTGCGGCCGACCCTGTTCCTGGTGCGTCAGGAGCTGCGCAACAGCGCCAAGATGCTGCTGGGCGATTCGCTGATCCAGGTGCTGATCGGTCACCTCAACGCCACCATCGCCGGGACCATCGACGATTTCGTGGCCAAGGCCCAACCGAAGATCGCCAGCATTCTGGCCGACGCCGGTGCGCTGGGCACCAAGATGACCAACGAAATCGCCACCGGCCTTGAGAAAGTGGTCAAGGGCCAGTTGGATGCCAAGGGCGACCGCGCCAAGGCAAGCAAGCAGATGTCCGCTGCTGCCGACAAACTGCTCAACGACCCCAAGGCCGCCTTCAGCAACTTCTTCGGCGCCGTGCACAGCGCCTACAAGGCTGCCGGCAAGGGCCTGGCCAACAGTGCCACCAGCAAGCTGCTGCCGGATCAGATCAAAGCCAAGGTGCTGGCCAACACCAGCCAACTGCGCGCGCTGGGACCGGAAATGGCCCGGCAGTTCACCAAGCTGGCGGACCCTGCGACGCAGATGAGCATCGGCTGGATGCTGACGGTGCTGGGCGGTGCAGTGAAGGGCTTTCGCAAGCGCAACAAGAATGGGCAGTCAGGGGTGAGCAAGCCGGGTACCGTCACTAAGGTTGATCGGGAAAAACCGCACTCGCAACTGGGCAAGTCGGATGGCCAACATGATGCGATCGCCTCGACCAGCCCTATCGAGGAAAACTGTCCGATCCCCCTGCCTACGCCGCCTGCTCACAGCCCGAGCCATATCAGCTTCGCCATTGGCTCGGAATTCATCCTCCACACCGACTTCAGCCTGTCTGGCGCGTTCCCCATCGAGTGGCAGCGCATTTACCACTCTCGTTTGGCTGAGTATGACCGAGGCAACCTTGGGGCACGCTGGGTCACCGAGTTCACCACGTGCATCGATGTGGTAGACAAGGGCATCTTGTTCCACGACTTCGATGGGCGCAGCCATGCATTCGAGCTGCCTAAGGTGGAGCAGTCACTGTTCAATGCCATCGAGGATTTGTTACTGATCCGCAGCCGCGAAAACGAGTTGGTGATCTGCCGCGGCTTTGACCGCAAGGAATATTACCTGCGCGTCGGTGATCGCTATTTCTTGCAGAAGATCACGCTCAACAATGGCGCCGGTTGCATGTTGCACTACGAGCACCGTCACGAGGGGCGGCCAGTGCTTTCGGATGTGATTACCTACCAGGATGATCCGAGTCAGCTCCAGCGCCACCTTGGAACTTTGATTGATGATCATGGCCATGTCACCGGCCTATGGGAAATGCAGGACGGTCAGCCGCTACGCCAGCTGTGCGCCTACCACTACGATGATCAGGGAGATTTGGTCGCCGCCCAGGATGAACAGGGCGCGGCCTGGCACTACCAGTACCAGAATCATCTGGTGACCCGTTACACCGACCGCACCGGTCGCGGCATGAACCTACAGTGGGATGGCAGCGCCTTCGATGCCAAGGCCATCCGCGAATGGGCTGACGACGGCAGCTACGAGATACGCCTGGAGTGGGATGAAAATATTCGGCTGACCTACGTCACCGATGCCCATGGCCAAGAGACCTGGTACTACTACGACATCCTCGGCCACCTGTACCGCGTGCGCTACCCGGACGAGCGCTCGGAGTGGATCTTCCGTGACGAACGCAAGAAAGTGGTGCGCCATGTTCACACCGATGGCAGCGAAGACCGCTACGACTATGACGAACAAGGCAGTGTCATTCGCCATATCCGGGCCGACCACAGTCAGGTCCATATTGCTTACGACGACCGTCGTCATCCGATTAAGATTCGTGACGCCGAAGGTGGCCTGTGGCTGCGGGATTATGACCAAAAGGGCAACTTGGTCGAGACTACTGACCCGTTAGGCAACAAGACCGAGTACGCCTACACATCTTCGGGTCTGGTCAAGGCGATCAAGGATGCCAACGGCAATGAGAAGAAGCTGGCTTACAACGCGGCGGACCAACTGGTCGAGTACGTCGACTGCTCGGGCAAGACCAGTCAATGGGCATACGACGCCTTCGGTCAGTTGGTGCTGTTCACCGATGCGGCGGGTAATAAGACGGCTTACGAATACAAAGCCGGCCAACTGGCAAAAGTCATCCACCCGGACGCCACTGAAGAGCGTTTCGAGCGCGATGCTGAAGGTCGTCTGCTGGCTCACGTCGACGCGTTGGACCGTTGCACCACCTGGGCCTACAACGCTGTGGGCCTGCTCGCCGAGCGGGTGGATGCCAATGAACACACGCTGCGTTATCGCTGGGATAAACTGGGCCGCCTGATCGGCCTGGAGAACGAGAACGAGAGCAAGGCCAACTTCCTTTACGACCCGGTCGGGCGCTTGCTGCAAGAGCAAGGTTTCGATGGTCTGGTGACGCGTTACCAGTACGATCCTGATACGGGCCGGCTGGCCAGCACCCAAGTCGGCCAGCGCCGTATCGACATCACCTTCGACCCGGTGGGCCGGCTCGCTTCTCGCGTGGCCAGCCTGGGGGACCGGCGCCAGGAAGAAACCTTCGCTTACGACGGCAACGGCAACCTGATCCAGGCGATCAATGGGGCCAGCAAGCTGCAATGGTTTCATGACGAGGCGGGCAACCTGACTCGCGAGCATCAGTACTACCTCGGCACCGAGGTGCCGATGGTCGCAGTGTGGCAGCATGAGTACGACGCACTGAACCTGCGCACGGCGACGATTCGCCCGGATGGCCACAAGGTCAGCGTGCTCACCTACGGCAGCGGTCACATGCTGGGCATGACCCTCGATCAGCATGAGTTGCTCGCCTACGAGCGCGATGACCTGCACCGTGAAGTGGTGCGTCACCAGGGCAACCAGCTGATGCAGACCCAGAGCTGGGATCCGGCAGGGCGTCTGCAAGAGCAACTGCTGGGCAGCCATGACGGCAAGGCCACCTTGCTCAAGCGCCAGTACCAGTACGACGCAGTGGGGCAACTGACCGATATTCATGACACCCGCCGTGGCCATCTGGCCTATCAGTACGACCCCGTCGGCCGCTTGCTGCAAGCCACCAGCCGCCTTGGCGTGGAGACCTTCGCCTTCGACCCGGCCGGCAACCTGCTGGACGACAAGACCCAGGAACTCAACCGTCCGCTGGAAAGCGATCCGCGGCGCAACAAGCTGATGGACAACCTGCTGCGTGAATATGCCGGGACCCATTACCAGTACGACGAACGCGGCAACCTGATCCATCGCCTGCACAACGGCGAACAGGCGCGCCTCAGCTGGGACCTGTTCGACCGATTAGTCCGTTTCGACGATAGCAAGCTCAGCGTGGTGTACAGCTACGACGCCTTGGGCCGCCGTCTGCACAAACACTCCACCGCGCACCACCAGGACGATCCGCGCGCCGGTAGTGGTTGGAACCAGATGCAGCGGGCCAAGCGCCAGCGCGAACTGGGCTGCGGTTACACCTTATATGGTTGGGATGGCGATAACCTGGCCTGGGAAAGCTCACCGCCACAGGATGAAGGCGACACCGGGCGGACCGTGCATTACTTGTATGAGCCGGGCAGTTTCGTGCCAGTTGCCCAGGCGCTGCGCAAGAGTCCGATCCGCTTGCTACGCCAACCGGACTGGAGTGACCGGGAGTACGATTTCGATCAGGACCCGCTGTGGCAGCACGAGGTCAAGCCGCAGTCAATCGACGCGATTGCCTGGTACCAGTGCGACCACCTCGGCACGCCGATGGAACTTACCGACCACAACGGTGAGGTGGCCTGGACGGCGCAGTACAAGGCGTGGGGGGAGATCAAGGAAACCCGTTCCGAATGGGCCAAGCAGCTCGGGTTGACCAACCCGATTCGCTTCCAGGGCCAGTACCACGACCACGAGACCGGGCTGCATTACAACCGCTATCGGTACTATGATCCGAGGGCTGGGCGGTTCATCAGCCAGGACCCAATCAGCTATGCGGGTGGAATAAATCTTTTCGCGTATGCCCCTAATCCTATTGAATGGTTTGATGTATTTGGGTTGGCCCCCAAAAAGCAGTGCCCTATTTGTCAGGACGGTTCACATGGGCGTTCTAACAAGCAAGAGCGAATAAGGGCTCTGGCGGACGATGATAGGCAACCCGCATGGGTTCGCGGGTGGGTGAAAAATGATATGCGCCACATCAAGAACGGAAACAGAAAGGCGCTAAGGCTGCCTGGGAATTCACGCAATTCGAAAGGGAAGGGAAAAGAGTTGGCGCATGGTTATGGTACAGAAGCTAAAGATGGATTCTGTTATCGTCACTCTAAATTACAAGATGCAGACCTTCACAAGACGCAGCACAAGATTGGAGGCTATTAGAATGCATGATAAAAAGTTGAAAAATATATCCTCTCTTATGGCGGAAGAGCGGCTCGGGTATTTTGTCAGGAAAGTTTCTGATTTTGAGCAGGTTTGGGGGCTGTATGACGATGGTTGGGCTACATCTGGTTTGAATGGGAAAGAGGTTGTTCCGTTTTGGCCTGAAAAAGAGTTTGCGGAACTTTGTGCGAAAGATGAATGGAAAGGCTTCTCGCCGTGCTTAATTCCAATGAGCGATTTTCTGAATAAATGGCTTCCCGGAATGCATGCAGATTCTCGGCTGTGCCAAATATTTCCTGTGCCGAGTGACGGGGGGGTGGTAATGACGGCGACTAAACTTGAAGAGGCGCTAAGGGAAGAGTTAGAGCAATACGAGTAGTTTGGTTGTGTGGGTGAAAATTAAGAATAGCCCTATACCATTCAGGGTGATCGAACTGTGGTGGATAAAAAGAGGGCGATTTTTCTCTAATATCCGCCTGTTTAAGAAAAAAGGGGTTGTGGGTTTACGCTGTACGGTTGGGACGGCGACACACTCGCATGGGAAAGCTCACCGCCGCAGGATGAAGGTGACACAGGCCGTACAGTTCACTACCTGTATGAATCCGACGGTTTTGTCCCTGTGGCTCAGGCCGTCCGCAAGAGCCCTGTGCGCCTGCACAAGATCCCTGACTGGAGTCAACGCGACTATGACTTCGATGCGGACCCCCTGTGGCAGTACGAAACAAAGCCGAATCCGATTGATGTACTTGCCTGGTACCACTGTGATCACCTTGGTACGCCGATGGAGCTTACCGATCAGAATGGTGAAATGGCATGGGCTGGCCAATACAAGGCGTGGGGCGAGGTCAAGGAGGAGCGCTCGACGTGGGCCATCCAGCAGGGGCTGACAAATCCGATTCGTTTCCAGGGGCAGTATCACGATCAGGAAACGGGCCTGTATTACAACCTCAATCGATACTATCAGTCAGGATCCTATTGGCTTTGCGGGCGGGTTGAACCTGTTTGCCTATGCGCCAAACCCCGTGGAATGGGTCGACCCTCTTGGATTAGCTAAAAGGAAAAGACCACCTTCCCAGTACGCGAAACGAGATGGTGATGGTGCGACACCCGCGCAAATGAAAGCGAGCAAGAAGGGTGGCGGCACGCGACAAGGTCAAGCAGCTTGCCGCAAGAAACTGATCCAGAAGGCTAAGGCCAACTCGGGTGGGGTCTACACTTGCTGGCGTTGTGGACACACCTCCACCAACCCGGACGATATGCACCTTGGCCATAAGAACGTACCGACCTCCAAGGGGGCAACCTGGCGCCGGTCAACACCGATCTGGAAGGGGCTTCATGTAACTTGAGTGCAGGCAACAGTGGTTACGTTAAAGAAGGAATGTCATGTGTTGAACGAGGAAGCTGTGGAGCACCTTATGGGCGATAGCGAACAAACCGTACTAATCAAGGTGTTCGTGGCGGACGACGATGGTCCTGTCTACGAGGAGCTCCCTGCTCTCCAGAAAGGGCCGAGTACCTATGAGCTGTTGTCCTCCCCAGGCCTGGCACTGAACCTGGCCAAGGGAGACCTGGTCTCGATCATCGATCCTAATACGCCTGCCCAGGTGTTGAAGCGAGGTGGTAATTTTTGCATCCAGATCTATGCAGACCACATTCCCGATAAAGACATCACTTCCCTCGAGCGTGATGTAAATGCTTTGTTGGGGGGGACACTTGATGGTGTTCACGAAGGGAACTTGGCGTTGAGTGTGCCCGCGCGAAACGGTATGGACAGACTTGAGGAAGTCTTCGACGGATTCACCGAAAGGACGGGTATTCAGTGGTATTACGCTAATATCTACAAGAATTTCGAGGGCGAAGATGACGAGACGTTGTTGAACTGGTGGTTGGATAGTTAATTTATACTTTTTGGGTGAGCTCACCATTATTGGTTTCACGCTGTGGGCGTGCTGCAGGGCGGTTTGACAGTGACCGCCCTTGCGGTGTTACTCGCAGGTATAGGAAGCCCGCAGCGCCATGATATACAACTACCACGAAGCCCCGCCCAGCCGCGAGCAGGCTGAAGTATGTAAACGCTACGAGGTATCGCCGAAGGCACCGGAAGACCGTGTGGCGATTGCTTTGGGCACGCTCAAGGAAAACCCTATTTATGGTGTGCGTATCGAGTGTCCGGAAGGTGGCACGGTAAGTTGGTTCTTTTATTGCGGTGAGTACTCTGAGGAGGATGACTTTTACCAGGTCATCCACACGCGGCACTTATACGAAGAACTGCCCGAGGTGGTGAACTATCTGTACCTACCTGAGGGAAGCAAATTCATCATCGACCGGGAAGGCTATGAGGATGTCTGGTTCGAGGAGTGAGGCCGCAAGGGCAGAGCCCACGGATAGCTGATGTGCTACCTGTCGTGGGCAGTGAATAGCGGCCCGCGATCGATTTCTACCTTGTATGCACGACTTCAACGCTGGGCCAAAAAAGGGGACGGATTTATTTTTGCTGCTCTGAAGTAGAGAAAGTAAATCCGTCCCCTTTTTCGATGAGCCGGGGGAAGCGGTTCTGCATCTGGGCTTTTCGTTCCAAGGCGCTCACTGCGAACTGCACTTCAAGTACATCGGGGCCTAGGGCTTATGCAGAAAATTCATTTTCCATTGGTCATCGTCGACGACTATCCACCTGTCTCCAGCGAAGGGGTATGGGCACAACCGTTGGATGACGGCACGTTCCGGGTCGACAATATTCCCTTCTACAGCCGGGACGCCTGCCTTGATGATCGGGTCAGTGTAATAAGGGGAATGGATGGCGAATGGCTGTTTCAACGAGTAGAACAGGACTCCGGCAACAGCACGCTACGCATCATCTTCTTCGCTCAAGGGGTGCCGGCCATCGAGACGGTGCTGGAGGGGTTGGAGAACATGGGCTGTGGCTGGGAGGGGCTGAGCCAACGGTTCTTCTCGATCAACGTGCCTGCGACGGTAAGCTTCGATGCTGTGGTCGAGCGGCTTGACCCGTTGGCCGAACGTGAATGGCTGGACTACGAGTACGGACTGATCCGGCAATGAACGGCTGACGGCAATGAGGAGGGAAAGACCGGTTGGACAAGGCAGCCTTCGAGCAATGGAAAATGCAACTTGAGTTACTCGACCGTTACGAAAACCAGGCGGACTGCCAGGTGTTTCTCGCAATGGTGGAGGCGGTAACGCACTGCCTGAGCGATGACGTCATCGATGTGCTGCTGGGGACCTTTGGCAATGCGCACGACCATGGTGTGCAGGAATCAGTGATGCGCGTGCTCGACCAGGCACCGCCCCAGCGATATGCAGCGCGGCTTGCCGCCGGTTTCGAAGCGCTGATGGAGGCTTCCAGCGAGCGCGAATGGCCGCTGATTCTGTTAGGGCGGCTTTTCAACAGCAATGGTGATAGCGGCGCGGCTGCACTGCTGGAGCAGGTGGCAAAAGGTGATGTACTGCATGCCTTCCTGCGCAGCGATGGCTTTATCGAGGAATATCCACAAGCCGAAGTGCTTCTGCCCAGATATGGCTTGTGAGGGGCATCGTTTAATGAATGACAGGTTTACAAGGATGCAGACGCTGAGGCTGCACAACGAAGGAGTGTTGAATTGACGGATACGCAAATGTCCCGCCTGGAGAAACTGTTGTCGATCTCAGGCGAACCCCTGGCCTTGCCCGACACGCTCGACATTCGGAGCCGGGACTTGGCGGGCACGAGGGCCGATGAGTTGGAAGGCCTGTTGTTGCGGCGCAATGGTTTCTACGCGTTTGAAAGCGCGTTGCATGTGTTTGCCACAGGAGCGACCGCGCCGGGTAGCGAATCCAGCCTGCAGCAGTGGAATGCCCCGGAGCTGTGGCGCTTCGAATTCCCTGAGCTGGAAGATGCGCCGGTGCTGTTCTTCGCCGAGGATGTGTTCGGCGTGCAGTTCTGCCTGCGCCAGGGCCAGGTGCACACGTTCGAGCCGGAGACCGGCAAGTTCGAATACCTGGCCGATGACCTGGAGGGTTGGGCCGCGGCTATCCTGGCCGATTACAAGTTCCTGACCGGATGGCCGCTGGCGAATGCCTGGCAAGCGCTGCACGGTCCCTTGGCCCAGGGCCAGCGGTTGCTGCCCATCACGGGGTTTGCCTTCGGCGGTGCATTCGCGGTGGAGAACCTGCGCATGGGTGATGCCATCGAGGGTATGCGCTACCGGGGCTGCATCGCACAGCAGATGAAGGGGATGGCCGCTGGCACCGTGGTGAAGTTCACGGTCTCCTGATGGCCCCTCGGGATGCCAAACGGATTGATGGCCTATGGCCTGCGATCCACTGCGCTATGTTAGGCTTTCGCCATCGGCAGCGACGCCTCCCTTCTGACACGGAGTTCACCCCATGAAAGACATCATCCGCCTTGGCGATTCCACCACCCACGGTGGCAAGGTGCTCGGCTCCTTCGGCAACACCAACGTCAACGGCAAGCCCATCGCGGGTGTCGGGCACATGGTCAGTTGCCCGCTGTGCAAGGGCGTGTTCCCGATTGTCGAGGGCAGCGCCACCTACAACGTCGACGGCACGCCGGTGGCCCTCGACGGGCACAAGACCGCTTGCGGCGCGGCGTTGATTGCCAGTGGGCCGAAGAGTGGTGTGGCCAGTTGAGGTTGGCCAGCAGGTACGACACATAGCCTCTGGACACGTTTCCTCTAGTGCAGGCCGGCTTTGCCGGCGTTCGCCAGCAAGCTGGCTCCTACGGGGCTGCGGTGATGCTCTGGATCAGCGCATAACCTGTAGGAGCGGGTTTACCCGCGAAGGCGTCGGACGCTTCACCCTCATGTTCGCGGGCAAGCGGTGAGCCAAGCAGCCGGTTGACTTCGTGTAGGTCGCTTTCCATCAGGCCGCCCACGGCTGCCTTCAAGCGCAGCTGGGCCTGCAGGGTGTCGTAGCGCGCTCGGGACAACTGTTGCACGATGTCGGTGAAACGCCCCTGGGCCTCCAGCACGTCGATGCTCACGCGCACCCCCACCCGATAACCCAGCCGGTTGGCCTCCAACGCCGACCTGGCCGAGATTCTCGCTGCCTCCAGCGCCTGCACCTGGGCCCTGCCATCGAGTACGCCCAGCCAGGCTTCACGCACCTGCAACTGCGCGGTGCGCTTGGCTTCCTCGTACTGGGCCTCGCCCTGGGCACTCAATGCCTGGGCCTGGCGCACCGCCGAGCTGGGGCGCCCGCCCGCGTACAGCGGCAGGCTGAGGCGCAGGCTGACACTGGTAAGGTCGCTGCGCGCGGCGCCGATGTTCGGCTGCTGCTGTACACCTTGGCTCGCCACCAGGTCGAGCGTGGGCAGGTGCTCGGCCTTGCGGCTGCGTACTTCGTTCTGTGCGATGGCCAGGCGCAAGGCTTGCGTCTGCACCTCGTAGGCGTCCTGCTGTGCCGCCGCCAACCAGGCGCCGATATCGGTGGGGAGTGGTGGGGCCAGGCTCACGCCCTCGCGCAGGCCCTGCAGGGGCCCAGGTGTTCGGCCGATGATCCGCGCCAGTAGGTGGCGGGCCAGTTCGACCTGGCTGCCGGCCTTTATCGAGGCAGCCAGGGCCGCATCCGCGCTGGCCTGCGCCTCGTGCACGTCGGCGATGCTGACGTTGCCCAGCTCGAAATGCTTGCGGGCGCTGGCCAGTTGCTGGATGTCGGCGGCATGTTGCTGGCGCAGGGCATCCACGCTCGCCTCCGCGCTCAGGATCGTGAAGTACGCCTCGGCCACGCGCAGCAGCAGCGCCTGGCGCGCTTCGTGGTAACGGCTGATGGCCAGGGCGGTCTGCTGGCTGCCTTGTTGGTACTGAACCCAGCTCTTCCAGCGGAACAACGGTTGCACCAGTTGTAGGCTGTAGGTCTGGCTCTGACGGCGATAGGTCATCGCCTCGTTGTCGAGCTGGTACTGGGTGCGGTTCCAGGCGTTCTGCGCCTGCAGGGACAGTTCGGGCAGCAGGCCGGCGCGGGCTTGAACCTCGCCTTCCAGGCCGGCCTGGTGCTCGGCCTGGGCCGCCGACCATTGCTGGTCGTTGAGCAGGGCGTCCTGGTAGATGCTGAGCAGGTCGTCGGCCTGGGTGGGCAGCGCCAGGCAACCCAGGGCCAAGGCGAGCAGGCGTGCGGCAAGAGGCATCAGGCAAGCTCCGGCAGGGCTGTGCGCCGCCAGTCCTCGATGATCGCCCCTTTCTCCAGGCGCACCACGCGGTTGGCCAGGGCGATGGTCTCCTGGCGATGGGCGATGCTCACGCGGGTCATGCGCATTTGCTGCATGGCTTTTGCCACGCATTGCTCACTGTGCAGGTCCAGGTGGCTGGTGGCTTCGTCCAGGGCCAGGATCTTCGGTTGCCTGTACAGCGCCCGCGCCAGCAGCAAGCGTTGCCGCTGGCCACCGGACAGGCCGCTGCCCATTTCCGCCACCAGGGTCTGGTAGCCCATGGGCATCTGGCTGATCGTGTCGTGGATATGGGCATGCCGCGCCGCTGTTTCGATCCCGCCCTGATCGGCGTGGGGATCGAAGCAGGCAATGTTCTCGGCGAGGGAGCCGGCCAGCAGATGATCGTCCTGCATCACCGCGCCTACTAGGTTGCGCAGTCCCTCGACCCCCAGTTGGCGCACCGGAATGTCGCCGATGCGTATTTCGCCTTCGCTGGGTTGCAGCAGGCCGAGCATCAGCTTGAACAGCGTGGACTTGCCGCAGCCCGATGCGCCGACGATCGCCAGCGAGTCGCCGGCGGCAATGGTCAGGGACAGGTTGCGCAGGACCCAGGGCTCGCCCTCGGCATAGCGGAAGGAGACATCCCGGAACTCCAGGCAGGGCTCGATGCGCTGCACGTCGGTTTCCAACTGCGCCCTCGGTTCGGCGGGTTCCAGGGCGATATCCGCCAGGCGCTCGGCATGCAGCGACAGCATCCTGATCTCGACCCCCAGGTCGATCAGCTTGCTGGCGCGCCCGGTGAACTGGCTCTTGTAGGCCAGGAAGGCGAGCAACATGCCCAGCGACAACCCGCCCTCCAGCACCACCAGGCCGCCGACGTACAGCAGCAACATGCCTTCGATGCCGAAGATCAGGGTATTGAGGCTGGCGAATGCCAGCAGCATCTTCTGGGTGGCGACGTCGCGGTTCTGCACATCGGCCAGCAGGTTCTGCCAGGTGGCCAGGCGCGCCGAGGTCATGTTGAACAGTTTCAGTGGCATGACCGTGCGGATGGTTTCGAGGAAGTACGAGTTCTCCCGGGCGGCCAGCACGATTCGCTCTTCCGAGGCATTGCGCAAGGGGTGGTAGAACGCCAGGCGCAGGGCCGCGTACAGCAGCACCGCCACCCCCACGATGCCGGTCAGCGTGGTGCTGTACAGCAGCATCATCCCTAAAGTGATGAAGGTGACCAGGCCATCCAGCACCACGGTGACGGCGCCATTGGTGAAGACCGTGCGGATGGCTGCCAGTGACTGGAAACGCGCGGTGATGTCCCCCAGCTGGCGCTTTTCGAAGAACGGCCAGGGCAGGCGCAACAGATGGCTGAAGAGGTTGCCCGACCATTGCAGGGCCAGTTGCTGGTTGAGGCGCAGGTTCATCCAGCCCCGGGCCATGCGCAGGGCAAAGTCGACCAACAGCAACAGGCAGCCACCCATCACGGCCAGCAACAACAAGTGGCGGTCGGCGGAAACCAGGGCGCCGTCGACCACCCACTGTGTGACTTGGGGCGAGAGCAGGGCCACCACTTCCAGCGCCAGGGCCAGCACCAGGATGTTGCCCAGCGCGCGCTTGAGCCCCTGCACCCGGCCGGTCAATGCCCTCAGGCGCAGACGGGGCTTGTGCTGGGCGGGCACGAACTCGGCGTTGGGCGAAAGCTCCAGGGCCACCCCGGTGAAGTGCCGGGAGGCTTCTTCCAACGTGATCACCAGGCGACCACGGGCCGGGTCGAGTATCACCAGGCGGGCAGCCTTGAATGCCTCCAGTACCACGAAATGGTTCAGGTTCCAGTGCAGGATGCAGGGGGTACGCAGTTGGCGGATTTCTTCCAGCTCAAGGCGCAAAGGCCGACAGGTGAACGCCAGGTGCTGGGCATGGCGGATCAGCTGCGCCAGGCTGGTGCCCTTGCTTGAAACGGCAAAGCGCCGGCGCAGGGTCGCCAGGTCCAGATGCAGGCCATGGGCGGCGGCGATCATCACCAGGCAGGCCAGGCCGCACTCCTGGCTTTCGGCCTGCAGGGTCACGCGCACGGTCTGAATATCCTGACTGGAGATGGCAGCCTGCTGCTCATGGGCGGCTCAACTCCAGGATGTCCTGGCAGCACAGGTCGTGAATCAGGGTTCGAAGTTTGGTGGGGGCCATATCGGCCAGGGCAGCCATGAGCTGGTCCAGACGGACTCCTGGCTGGTCATCGATGCAGCGCACCACGCGCAACGCCGATTCATCCAGAGTGATTCGAGAACCATTGGCGATCAGGCGACCCTGAGCGATCGACGCTGTACGGTTGGTGGCAAGTCGTAACTGAGCATCATCTGGTAAAGGTGCCATGGCGGGGTTGCCGAAGAGATCTATGGCCAGTGGCGTATCGATACGCTGAGCCGCGTCAAAAGCCTCCATGAACTGTTGGTAGTGATCAGGATCGGTAAGGCGCTCAGCCAGTTGAGCGGCGAGTGACGACAGGTTGTCGCGGTCGTGCTCGAAGCTGCTCATCGACTGGCGCGCAGCCAGCAACTCCGGGAGCTTCTGCGTTGTCCAGTGCAGGTAGTCCAGGGTGTTGGCTGGGAAGGTGCCGACGGAAAGATGGAACGTTTCTTCCTCGAAGGGCAGCGGGTTGTGCCACCAGCCTCGTGGTAGGTAAAGGATGTCGCCTGGCTCAAGGACAAGATCCATGCAGGGCTCGGTTGGGCAGGGATAATCATGCTCCAGGTCTTTGCTCTGCTGCATGAACAATGGCTCGGCGAAACTTGGCGGGTAGATGAGCCAGCGTTTGCGACCGATCAACTGGATGGCGAATATGTCCCGGGTGTCCCAGTGGGTCTGGAAGGATGCCTGAGGGCCGAAGGCGGCATATACGCTGCTGACGGTTTGTCGGCCTGTGAAGTGCGCCACCTGGCGGGCCAGGGCGTGGATCTTGGGTTCGTTGACGAGCTTGTTGGCGATCAGGGTTGCGCCATTCTTGAGATGCTCATAGACCGCCGACTTGATCAGGCGGTGCCTGACCATGCCGACGTCATAGTAGGTTTCGATGTACTCCTGCTTGGGGACCAGGCCGTTGTGGAGGATCTTGAAGTCGTCTGTATCAATAGACGCTCGCTCGATGATCTCATTGGCGTCGGGCCAGGAAAATGATAGCGGTGTGCTAATGGCCTTACTGATTACAAGCGGCGATTTACCTTGGTGAAGGCTAATGAAGTCGTGCTTCGTGATTTTGAAGTTAATAATCATGATTGTCGATATGAAAGGTATCTTGAGGTCGGTGTTTGGAATGTTGATTATGTGTGGGTGAGGCGTGGTCTAGTTTTCCAGGCATAGGTAATTAATCAACTGATGCGACCATCTGTTGGAGAGGTAAGCTGATAGGATGGTTGAAGGGAATAATAGTAGAAATAGCTCGAGCGATTTTGATGTTCGCCAGCCGGATATCAAAAGTAGTGCCTTGATGATGAGCACACCGGCCAGCATTAAGAGTGATGATGAGAAAAACTGTACGGCGCCAACACAAGTCATATTTGGCTTCTCTGAGTAAGGATGGGTTTTATGTTCGTATGGGGGACGTCACTCAACGGTTGTAGTTGGTTTCGGCAGCATCCAGCCCACGGTTTGTCACTCTACCCATCATTCCCCAATGAAAAAATAATTTCTCCGACCCCTATGAAAACTGTGGCGCTGGCATAGACTCCAGCAGGTTCGGCAATGATTCGATTGGCTGGATTGCCCGGGAGGGGATGTATTTCTGCTTTTGGCGAAGTGAGGGTTATTCTAAGATTCTGCAGTTAATTTGTCAGTCCGAGTAGGGAACCTAGAGCTTGTGAGTAGGTGTTTGTGATGTGGGGCGCAATTATGGCGGGCGCTCCGGTGAGCAATGAAAATTCTAGAGGCTCTGGAATTCTTGGTTTAAATGTTAGAAGAAATATTTTTATTAGGATGCAACTGATCAGTGCTACGCCTACTCTGAGTCTGATTGCTTCGGGGACTCCATGTCTATCATTTGATTATGCCTAAGGCGATGGCCAGTGTGCGTGACCATTTATCGGCGATGTGGAGCGCTGTTAATGTGGGTAAGGTGATGGTGGACGGAAGATATAATGAGTCTGATATATCTCTATTTAAATAAAAAAGTATGCGCTTTATTGCAAGCAGGATTGTCAGGCTTGCGCCTATTGTGAGTGCAAATTTTAATGCGCCTAAGGCATCCATATTTCAATTGTCCATAGCCGATGGCGCGCATTGGAAGTGTGGTTTTAACGGCTATCGGTTGTAGTTAGTCCCGGCGGCATTCATCCAATTACTCATCATTCCGCCTGCCATACCGCCATAAAAACTGGCCTGTGTGCCTGCGATAGCTCCGACTGCAACGGCTTGCGCACCCGCAGGGCCTGCTATGATGCCGCTGATGGCACCTGCCGCTACAGTCGTTGCGAAACCATTCATTGAGCCTTCGCCTTTCATGCGTTGGTATCCGATGTAGCCGGCCCCCGCGACGGCTGCACCGACAACAGTCTCGGGATACCGTACCCGCCTGCGATGAGTTCGAGTTCTCCGATTTGTAAAATCGTCATGGCGTACTCCCTAAATTGCTGTTTATTTTATAAGCCCTAGTAAGGAACCTATTGAGTGTGAATAAGTACTTGTAATATGGGCTGCGATTATGGCGGGGGCTCCGGTGAGAAGTGAAAATTCTAGAGGTTCTGGAATTTTAGGTTTAAATATTACAAGGAGTATTTTTATTATGATGCAGCTGATGAGTGCTACACCTACTGTGAGGCTGAGTCTAATGGCTTCGATAGTTTCCAATGTTTCCTGTCCTTGCTTGTGGGTACTGATTGTTATTGGGCTTTGTATGTGCGCGCTAGCGGTTGTAATTCGTCCCGGCGGAGTTCATCCAGTTCACAGTCGTTCCGGTTGCCATGCCACCGTAAAACATGACATGGCTGCCTAAAATTCCTGACGAGGTTGCCGCTTGTGCGCCTGCAGGCCCAAGCACGAAGCCAGAGACAGCGCCCAATGCAACGGCTCCGGCAAAGTCCTTGAGCGAGCCTTCACCAATCATCGTTTGATAACCGACATAGCCGGCGCCTCCAGAAATAGCCCCCGCAACTGCCCCGCCAACGCCATGACCGCCTGCAACTAGTTCAAGCTCGTCAATACATAAATCCTTCACAATGATGCTCCTGGTTATCGAAGTGTTAATTTGGCCTTTCATACCTGAAGCGATAAAATATGGCGGTATTAATGCTTATGCCTGATTTGGAAGATAGTTCAGTTCTGTAAGGAGGTACATCCGGCAGATGTCGTGGTGGCAACTGATGGTTGCATTGCTATCAGTGTCGAACGAGAGCGCGTGCTGTATTTTCGTAGTAGGGAAGAAACATGGTCTCGTGCTGTGTAGTCGCTGATGTGCAAGTCAAGTGCAATTTGCTTGTTTGTTTTGCCGAGCAGAAGTAACCGCAGGACCTCTGACTCGCGTCGCGTCAAGTTCATGATTTACCCATAATGTGTTGTGTGTTGCTTTTATCGAGAGCGCTCAGTCACGCAATCGCCCCGTTACCGAATACAAAGGCTCCAGCGCCCATTCATAAAGCCGCCGTCGGTCCTGGACGACATCCGCCTCCAGCAACATGCCCGCTTGTAATGGCTGCTCATGCCCATAGACCCTGATGCTGTTCGCGTCGAGCGCCACCGTGACCTCATAGAACAGTTCAGGTGGCCCGCTCGGGCCTTGCAGCGACGAGGCGATATGTGCCGGCAGCTCCTGAACGGCATAGGGGCTTTGGCTGATACTCACCACTTGGCCCCGAGCCATGCCGAACTTCTGGTACGGATAGGCGGCATAGCGCATCAACACTGGCTGCCCTGGCTCGATGAAGCCGGCCTGGCGGGATGCTGCATACAAGTGGGCGTTCAAGTTCGAACCCTCCGGCAGCAAGCTGGCGAGCACTGTGCCCGCGCTGACTTGCTGGCCGACTTGCACGTTCAAGCCGGTCACCGTCCCGGCATGGGGCGCCACGATCCTTGTTTCGCTACGTGCCCCGTTTTCCGCCTGCTCTTGCTTGATCTGAGCCACGGCCCCGTCCACGTCGCTCGTCTCGTCGCGGTGGCGCAAACCGGCTTCCTGCTGCTGGGCCAGTAGCCCAGTGCGCTCACGCTCCAAGCCGGCCCGTGCACGTTGGGTAGCCTGTAGTTGGCCTTGCAGGGCCAGTAACTCGCTCTCGGCGGTCTGCAATTGGGCAGCGGCAATGAACCCGGCCGCAGCCAGTTGCTGTTGGCGCGCGAAGTGCGCATGCGCCAGTTCCACCCGGCGTTTCAGCAGGCGGTGTTCTTCGCTGAACTGACGAAGCTCGCTGGCGATGGTGGTGAGGCGGCTGTCGAGCATCCTCTGTTGCCCCGACAAGCGTTCATCCGCCAGGGCTTGGCGCCTCTCGAGTATTTCCTGGCGCCTTTGCAGTTGCTCGGCAATCAATGCCTGGGTGTCACCCAGCCCTGATTGACGCTCCCCCGAGATCACTACCAGCACATCACCTTTGTCGACGCGCTGACCCCCGGCGGCCAGCACCTCGCTAAGGATTCCGGTGCCGGGCGCGCTCAGGCGCAACATGCCCTGCTCGGGCATCAACAGGCCGTGCAAGGTGGCCTTGCGCGTGTAGCTGCCGTAGTAGCCGAACGCCGTGATCATGACGGTCAGAAGGCCGGCCAGCAGGGCTATCAACCAATAGCTCAGGGGCTGATTGACAAGGACCTTGCCGAGTTGTTGTGCCCGCGATGCGCAAACGGCTTCGGGTCGAAACAGAGGCTGGGTGGGTAATGGCGCAGAGGGCATTGGCTAGCGAAATCTTGGGCGTGTGGGGATGGCAGAAGGAAAGTAGCGGCTCCGCTTGAGAGCCGATGCCGTCCAACACGCCTTGGCAGGTAGGAATGCTCCCGCTGATCCGTGGCCCCTGGGAGAGTCCGCATGAACCCGGTACCCACTCAAACCATGACCCAGGTCATCCCACTTCCCGATTTCTTGACTAGTCTTAACCGTTGGCGGCGTCTGCCTGCCGCCACCGTGAAGTCCCTGAGGCGCCGGCCATGTCCCGTGCGCCCGAACCTGATCAGGAGTGCACGATGGACCTCAACCGTCGGCAATTCTTCAAGGTCGCCGCCGTCGGCCTTGGAGGCTCGAGCCTCGCGGCGTTGGGCATGGCCCCGACACCCGCGTTCGCCGAGCAGGTGCGCCACTTCAAGCTGGCGCACACCAAAGAAACCCGTAACACCTGCCCCTACTGCTCGGTCGGCTGCGGCCTGATCATGTACAGCCAGGGTGACGCGGGCAAAAACGTCAAACAGAACATCATCCATATCGAGGGCGACGCGGACCATCCGGTCAACCGCGGCACCCTGTGCCCGAAAGGCGCCGGCCTGCTGGACTTTATCCACAGCCCCAGCCGCCTCAAGTACCCCGAGGTGCGCAAGCCGGGCAGCAACGCGTGGACCCGCATCGACTGGGACGAAGCCCTCGACCGCGTCGCCGACCTGATGAAACAGGACCGTGACGCCAACTTCATCGAGAAGAACGCCCAGGGCCAGACGGTCAACCGCTGGCTCACCACCGGCTTCCTCGCCGCGTCCGCCGCTTCCAGCGAAGCGGGCTACATGACGCACAAGGTGATCCGTTCGCTGGGCATGCTGGGGTTCGATAACCAGGCGCGTGTCTGACACGGCCCGACGGTGGCAAGTCTTGCCCCGACGTATGGCCGTGGCGCGATGACCAATCACTGGTCTGACATCGCCAACGCAAACCTGGTCCTGGTGATGGGCGGCAACGCCGCTGAAGCGCACCCGTGCGGCTTCAAGTGGGTGACCGAAGCCAAGGCGCACAACAAGGCGCGGCTGATCGTGGTCGACCCGCGGTTCACCCGTACCGCTTCCGTGGCTGACTATTACGCGCCGATTCGTACCGGCAGCGACATCGCCTTCATGGGTGGGCTGATCAACTACCTGCTGAGCAACGACAAGATCCAGCACGAGTACGTGCGTAACTACACCGACGTGTCGTTCATCGTCAAAGACAGCTATGGCTTCGAGGACGGGCTGTTCAGCGGCTACGACGCGGCCAAGCGCACCTACGCCGACAAGTCCGGCTGGGGCTACGAGCTGGGCGAGGACGGCTTTGCCAAGGTCGACCCGACGCTGCAGCACCCGCGTTGCGTCTACCAGCTGATGAAGCAGCACTACAGCCGCTACACGCCTGAGCTGGCGAGCATGACCTGCGGCATGCCCCAGGACCAGATGATGAAGATCTGGGAAGAGATCGCCACCTGCTCGGTGCCGGGCAAGACCATGACGATCCTCTACGCCCTGGGCTGGACCCAGCACTCCATCGGTGCGCAGATCATCCGCAGCGCGGCGATGGTGCAGTTGCTGCTGGGCAACGTCGGCATGCCGGGTGGTGGGGTCAACGCCCTGCGCGGCCACTCCAACATCCAGGGCCTGACCGACCTGGGGCTGCTGTCGAACTCGCTGCCGGGCTACCTCACGCTGGCCGGCGATGCCGAGCAGGACTACACCGCCTATATCGACAAGCGCGCCTCCAAACCACTGCGTCCGGGGCAGCTGTCGTACTGGCAGAACTACGGCAAGTTCCACGTCAGCCTGATGAAGGCCTGGTACGGCGCCAACGCCACGGCACAGAACAATTGGGGCTACGACTGGCTGCCCAAGCTCGACGTGCCGGCCTATGACGTGCTGCGCATGTTCGAGATGATGGGCCAGGGCAAGGTCAACGGCTACATGTGCCAAGGCTTCAACCCGATTGCCGCGCTGCCGGACAAGAACCGCGTCACTGCGGCCCTGGCCAAGCTCAAGTGGCTGGTGATCATGGACCCGCTGGCCACCGAAACCTCGGAGTTCTGGCGCAACGCCGGGGCGTTCAACGACGTCGACACGGCCAACATCCAGACCGAGGTGATCCGCCTGCCCACCACCTGCTTCGCCGAGGAGGATGGCTCGCTGGTCAACAGCAGCCGCTGGTTGCAGTGGCACTGGAAGGGCGCCGACGGCCCGGGTGAAACCCGCACCGACGTGCACATCATGAGCGAGCTGTTCCTGCGCCTGCGCAAGCGCTATCAGGCCGAAGGTGGCGCTTACCCCGACCCGATGCTCAATCTGAGCTGGCCGTACAAGGTCCCGGAAGAGCCGTCGCCCGAGGAGTTGGCCAAGGAGATGAACGGTTGGGCGGTCAGCGACCTCACCGATGCCACCGGCACCACCCTCAAGGCTGGCCAGCAACTGGCCGGCTTCGCCCAGATGAAGGACGACGGCAGCACCGCGTCCGGCTGCTGGATCTTCGCCGGCAGCTGGACCGAGCAGGGCAACCAGATGGCCCGGCGCGACAACAGCGACCCGTACGGCATGCACCAGATACAGAACTGGGCCTGGGCCTGGCCGGCCAACCGGCGGATTCTCTACAACCGTGCCTCCAGCGACCCGCAAGGCAAGCCGTGGGACCCGGAGAAGAAACGCCTGGTGTGGTGGAACGGCAAGGCCTGGACCGGCACCGACGTGCCGGACTTCAAGGTCGACTCGCCACCGGAAGCGGGGATGAACCCGTTCATCATGAACCCCGAGGGCGTGGCGCGGTTCTTCGCCGTCGACAAGATGGCCGAGGGGCCGTTCCCCGAACACTACGAGCCGTTCGAGACACCCATCGGCATCAACCCACTGCATCCGCAGAACAAGAAGGCCATCAGCAACCCGGCCGGGCGGATCTTCGATTCGGTGTGGGACACCCTCGGCACGCGCGACGAGTTCCCCTACGCGGCGACCACCTACCGGCTGACCGAGCACTTCCACTTCTGGAGCAAGCATTGCCGGCTCAACGCCATCGCCCAGCCCGAGCAGTTCGTCGAGATCGGCGAGGTGCTGGCCAACGAGAAGGGCATCAAGGCCGGCGACCGGGTGCGGGTGTCCAGCAAGCGCGGGCATATCGATGCGGTGGCGGTGGTGACCAAGCGGATCCGTCCGCTGCAGGTCAACAACCAGACCGTGCACCAGATCGGCATCCCGTTGCACTGGGGCTTCACCGGCAGCACACGGCACGGCTACCTGACCAACACCCTGGTGCCGTTCCTGGGTGATGGCAACACCCAGACGCCGGAGTCTAAGTCGTTCCTCGTCAAAGTGGAGAAACTCTGATGGCCAGCCAAGACATCATCGCCCGCTCGGCCACCACCACCGTGCCGCCCTCGGTACGCCAGCAGCAGGAAGTCGCCAAGCTGATCGACACCACCAAGTGCATCGGCTGCAAGGCCTGCCAGGTGGCGTGCTCGGAGTGGAACGAACTGCGTGACGAGGTCGGCCACAACCACGGCACCTACGACAACCCCCAGGACCTCAGCGCCGAGACCTGGACCCTGATGCGCTTCACCGAGCACGAGCGTGACGATGGCAACCTGGAGTGGCTGATCCGCAAGGACGGCTGCATGCACTGCGCCGACCCAGGTTGCCTGAAGGCCTGCCCGAGCCCGGGGGCGATCATCAAGCACGCCAACGGCATCGTCGACTTCAACCAGGACCATTGCATCGGTTGCGGCTACTGCATCACCGGCTGCCCGTTCAACATCCCGCGCATCTCGCAGAAGGACCACAAGGCGTACAAGTGCACCCTGTGTTCCGACCGCGTGAGCGTGGGCCTGGAGCCGGCCTGCGTGAAGACCTGCCCGACCGGGGCGATCGTCTTCGGCAGCAAGGAGGAAATGAAGGTGCATGCCGACGAGCGCATCATCGACCTGAAGTCGCGGGGCTACGACAAGGCCGGGTTGTACGACCCGGACGGCGTTGGCGGCACCCACGTGATGTATGTGCTGCACCACGCCGACACGCCACGGATCTACGCCGGCCTGCCGGACCAACCGGTGATCAGCCCGCTGGTGGGGCTGTGGAAGGGCTTCACCAAGCCATTGGCGCTGCTGGCCATGGGCGCGGCGGTGCTGGCTGGATTCTTCCACTACGTGCGCGTGGGCCCGCAGCGGGTCGAGGAGGATGAACACCCGGCGCCTGTAGACAATACGGTCCACCAGGTCGACCCGGCAGTACATGTCTATGATCCGAACCGCCCGGGCGGGCAGGGGGAGCAGCGGCCATGAACGACAACAAACCCATCCTGCGCTACAACGCCAACGAGCGGAGCAACCACTGGATCGTCGCGATCCTCTTCGTGCTGGCCGGGCTGTCGGGGCTGGCGCTGTTCCACCCGGCGCTGTTCTGGCTCAGCCACCTGTTCGGCGGCGGGCCGTGGACGCGGATCCTGCACCCGTTCATCGGCGTGGGCATGTTCGTGTTCTTCCTCGGGCTGGTGCTGCGCTTCTGGCGCGCCAACTTCATCACCGCCAACGACCGCCTGTGGCTGCGCCGCATCGACCGGGTAATGCTCAACCAGGAAGAGGGCGTGCCGCCGATCGGCAAGTACAACGCCGGGCAGAAGCTGCTGTTCTGGACCTTGCTGGCGTGCATGCTGGTGCTGCTGGTCAGCGGCGTGGTGATCTGGCGCGCGTACTTCAGCCATTGGTTCGGCATCGATGTCATTCGCCTGTCCGCGCTGCTGCATGCCCTGGCGGCGTTCGTGCTGATCCTCAGCATCATCGTGCATATCTATGCCGGGATCTGGATCAAGGGTTCGATCGGCGCGATGCTGCATGGTTGGGTCAGCCGCGCCTGGGCGCGCAAGCACCATGAACTGTGGTACCGGGAAGTGACCGGCGACAAGACGCCACACAACCACGGTGGAAAAGAAGGATGACCGTTTGAGCACGATTCTCGAACCTGGGCAGATCGAAGCGTCGGCGGTGATGCCGCCGTTCCTGCACCTGCCCCCCGCCAACCTCTTCGAGGTGCGCGCCGCGCGGCTGGAGCACCTGGCCGAGGGCAACGCGCTAGGTGACTACTTGCGGCTGATGGCCCGGCTGTGCCGGATTCAGCAGCAGTTTGTGGATAACCCGCCTGCTGGCTTGCCGGTGGCCGAAGAGCGCCAGCGTCTGTGTATAAGTCATGGTTTGCCGCCCCTGGCGGCCGACAGCCTGGTACGTGAAGGGCCTTGGCTGGTCTGGTTGCAGGCGTTGCTCGAGCGCTTCGAGACCGAGCCCGATGGGCCGCTGGCCGAGGCGGTGAGTGCGCTGCGTGGCAGCGACGATACCCAGCGCAAGGGCTGGGCGATTGCCCTGCTCGGTGGCCAGTACGACGCGGTGCCGGCGGCGCTGGTGCCCTTTATCGGTGCCGCGTTGCAGGCGGCGTGGTCCAGCTGGCTGCTGGCCTTGCCTGCGCCTGAGCTCAAGCCTGCGGGTAGCCTGGCCCAGTGCCCGGCCTGTGGTTCGCCAGCGATGGCCGGGGTGGTGCGCAATCGGGGCAAGCATAATGGTCTGCGCTATCTTGCCTGCTCGCTGTGTGCCTGCGAATGGCATGTGGTGCGGGTCAAGTGCGTGTACTGCGAGTCGAGCAAGGATTTGCGCTACACCAACCTTGACGATGACCGACATGCGCCAGGCAAGGCGCCACTGCGCGCTGAGTGCTGCCCTGGGTGCGAGAGCTACCTCAAGCAGTGCTACCTGGAGAACGACGCCGCAGCCGAGCCGCTGGCCGATGACCTAGCGAGCCTGGCGCTGGACATGCGGCTGGACGAGGAGGGCTTCCATCGGCTGGCGCCCAACCTGCTGCTGGCGCCGGGGGGAGGGTAACGGGTCTACACTGCAATACCGAGTTGCCCCCGTTCGCCGGCAAAGCCGGCTCCTGCAAGTGCCCCGGCGGCACCTCCCCTGTAGGAGCCGGCTTTGCCGGCGAAAGGGCCAGAACAGACAACGGATCAGTCATAGGTAGTACCGCATGTCTTCAAGCCTCGCCAGCGACACCCCACGCCTGCCCTCCATCGACACCCTCCTGCGCCACCCGGTCTGTGCCCCACTGATCGACCGCCACGGCCGCGACGCCGTGCTGGCCACCCTGCGCCAACTGCTCGACGACCTGCGCGAGCCGGCCCGCCTCGGCCAACTGAGTAACGCCGAACTGGCCGCCGAAGTGCTCCTGGGCCGTGCCGGCGAACGCCTGGCCCTCCAGCAACGCAGCCAGGTACGCCGTGTCTTCAACCTCACCGGCACGGTGCTGCACACCAACCTTGGCCGCGCACTGCTGCCCGAAGAGGCGGTGGAAGCGATGCAGACCGCTGCCCGCTATCCGCTCAACCTTGAGTTCGACTTGAACACCGGCAAGCGCGGCGACCGCGATGACCTGATCGAAGGCCTGATCCGCGAGCTGACCGGCGCCGAGGCCGTCACCGTGGTCAACAACAACGCCGCCGCTGTGCTGCTGGCGCTCAATAGCCTGGGGGCGCGCAAGGAAGGGATCATCTCCCGCGGCGAACTGATCGAGATCGGCGGCGCCTTCCGCATCCCCGACATCATGGCCCGCGCCGGCGTGAAGCTGCACGAGATCGGCACCACCAATCGCACCCATGCCCGCGACTACGAAGGCGCGATCAACCCGCGCACCGGCCTGCTGATGCGCGTGCACTGCAGCAACTACAGCATCCAGGGCTTCACCACCCATGTGCCCACCGCCGAGCTGGCGCGCATCGCCCATGAACATGACCTGCCGCTGCTCGAGGACCTGGGCAGCGGCAGCCTGCTCGACCTGACCCGCTGGGGCCTGCCGGCCGAGCCGACCGTGCGCCAGGCGCTGGCCGATGGCGCCGACATCGTCACCTTCAGCGGCGACAAACTGCTCGGTGGGCCGCAGGCGGGGATCATCGTCGGGCGCAAGGACCTGATCGCGAAGATCAAGAAGAACCCGCTCAAGCGTGCCTTGCGGGTGGACAAGATCACCCTCGCGGCACTGGAAGCCGTGCTGGCGCTGTACCGCAACCCTGATCGCCTGGCCGAGCGCCTGCCAAGCCTGCGCCTGCTCACCCGGCCCCAGGCCGAAATCGCCGCCCAGGCCGAACGCCTGGCGCCTGAGCTGGCCGCACGACTGGGTGCACAGTGGGAGGTTCGCGTCGAATCGGCCCTGGGCATGATCGGCAGCGGCAGCCAGCCCGTGGCGCGCTTGCCAAGCGCGGCCTTGTGCCTGCGTCCGCAAGTGTCGAAGAAGTTGCGCGGGCGCAGCCTGCATGTGCTGGAGCGGGCGTTGCGCGGCCTACCGGTGCCGGTGCTCGGCCGCATCGACGACGATGCGCTATGGCTCGACCTGCGCCAGCTGGATGACGAGGCGCAATGGTTGGCGCAACTGCCGGCGTTGCAGCTGGGGCCGGTGCAGTGATCGTCGGTACCGCCGGGCATATCGACCATGGCAAGACCGCGCTGCTCCAGGCCCTGACCGGCCAGGCCGGCGATACGCGCCAGGAAGAACGTGCCCGGGGCATGACCATCGACCTCGGCTACCGCTATGCGGCGCTGGAAGAAGGCGCGCCGTTGACGGGGTTCATCGATGTGCCCGGCCACGAGCGGTTTATCCACAACATGCTTGCCGGCGCCCATGGTATCGACCTGGTACTGTTGGTGGTGGCCGCCGACGATGGCGTGATGCCGCAGACCCGCGAGCACCTGTCGATCATCGAACTGCTGGGTATTCCCCAGGCGCTGGTGGTCATCAGCAAGTGCGACCGGGTCGAGCCGACGCGGTTGATCGAAGTCCAGGCCCAGGTCACCGAACTGCTCGCGGCGGCGCCCTATGCCGGGGCCAGGCAATTTGCGGTTTCGAGCCTGTCCGGCGAGGGAATCGACGCCCTGCGCGAGGCCTTGCTGGCGGCCGAAGCGCATGTTCGTCGGCGCAGCGTGCGCGGCGGTTTCCGCCTGGCGGTGGACCGGGCCTTTGCGGTTTCCGGGGCAGGGGTGGTGGTTACCGGCACGGCGCTGGCCGGGCAGGTCAGCGTCGGCGATACCTTGCTGTTGGGCAAGGCCGGCAAACCGGTGCGGGTGCGTGGCCTGCACGCGCAGAACCAGGCGGCATTGGTGGCCGAGGCCGGGCAGCGGGTGGCATTGAATATCAGCGCGGAAAAGCTCTCGGCCGAGCAGGTACATCGCGGCGATTGGCTGCTATCGGAGTGGTTGCATGCGCCCAGCGTGCGGGTCGATATCGACCTCACCTTGCTGGCGGGAGAAACCCGCGTGTTCGAGCATTTCAGCGCGGTGCACGTACACCTGGGGACTCAGGATGTAACTGCCCGGGTCGCGTTGCTCGAAGGGGAGCGGCTCGGGGCTGGCCAGCGCATGTTCGCCCAACTGCTGCTCAATGCGCCGTTGCAGGCTGTGCATGGGGATCGTTTGGTGCTGCGCGATCAGCGCGCCCAGCGCACGCTGGGTGGTGGCCGTGTGCTCGACCCTTTCGCACCGAGCCGGCAGCGGCGTAGCGAGGCGCGCTTGCGCCAGTTACAGGTGCTGCGCGAAGCCGACAACCTTGAGCAGGCGCTGCCCGCCCTGCTGGAGGCGGCCCCCGGCGGCCTAGAGCCCCAGCGTCTGGAGCGTCAGTTCAACCGCCTGCGCGAGACCTGGCAGTTGCCGGATACGGTGTTGGTGATTGCCACGCGTCAAGGACAGCTGTTGTTCGATCGCCTACAGTGGCAGGCGCTCAAGCAACAGGTGCTTGGGCGTCTGGCGCAGCTCCATGAGCAGGAGCCTGATCAGCTTGGCCCGGACCGTGATCGACTGCGCCGTTTTAGCGCGCTGCCGTTGGAGCGCCCCGCGTTTGTCAGCCTGTTGGATGAGTTGCTGGGCGAAGGCGCGATCAGCAGCAGTGGCCCATGGCTGCACCTGCCGGATCACCGGGTCCAGTTGAGCGACGCGGATACCGCGTTGTGGGAGCGACTGTTGCCGCGCCTGTTGGCGGGCGAGTTCGATCCGCCCTGGGTGCGGACCCTGGCTGGCGAGGAGGGGTGCGCGGAGGCTGACGTGCGCCTGTTGTTGCGCAAGCTGGCCCGGTTGGGGTTGGTGCACCAGGTGGTGCGTGACCTGTTCTACCCGGAGATGACGCTGAGGCGCATGGCAGAGCTGCTGTTGCGTCAGGCCGAGACATCGCCGATAGTGCAGGTCGCGGCGTTTCGCGATGGTCTGGCCATTGGCCGCAAACGCAGTGTGCAGATCCTCGAGTACTTCGACCGCATTGGCCTGACCCGAAGGGTCGGTGACCTGCGTCATGTTCGCGTCGACAGCGCCCTGGCCCAGCCGCAACGCGGGCCCTGATTTTCAAGGAAGGCAATCGCGCCCGGTGGCGCGGCCGGGCTTCAAACCCGGTTGGGGACGGCAGCCGTTCCCGGGCAGGTTCGACTCCCGCTGCCTTCCGCCACTTTTTTTGAGGGCGACGAGGTGCTAGGCGACAGCCTTGCAGCGCTTTCAAGATCGAGCGCCGCCCACGCGGCGCATCGCGGATGAATCCGCTCCTACATCTATTGCAGCGTGCCGCGCCTGTGAGGCCATGGTTGCCAGGCTGGGCGCAGCCGGCGGATTGGCCCGAAACAAACGTGTAGGAGCGGATTCATCCGCGATGCGCCGCGCGGGCGGCGCTCGGTCTGATAGACGCCACAACTCTTTTGGCGAACACCCTGCTTAAGCGCGCTCGCCGCACAGGTCCAGCGCGAACCAATGCTCCGCCGCTTGTACATCCAACCCCGCGCCCAGCAGCGCAAACAACTTGCCCAGCGCCGCTTCGCGGGTCATGCCACCGCCGCTGACCAGCCCGGTGTCACGCAGGCGGCTGCCGGCCGCATAGGTGTCGAACACCACCGAACCTTCCGGGCACTGGCTGATGGCGACGATCATCACGCCACCCTGGCGGGCATCGTGCAGGGCGTCGAGCAGTGCCTGGTCGTCGGACGGCCCGGTGCCACTGCCGTAGCACTCCAGCACCAAGCCCTGGATGCCACTGTCGAACAGGCCGCGCAGGTGCTCGGCGGCAAGGCCAGGGAACACTGGTATGACCGCCAGCTTGACCGGCTGGCGTGGCTGGCGGTAGTCCAGGCGGGTCGGCAGCTCAGGCGCGCGCTCGCCCTCGCGATGGCGCGGGAGCACGGTGAAGGCGTCGAACGCCTCGCTGCGCAGCTTCGAGGCGCGGCAGCCGTGCAGCAGCTGGCCGTGGAAGTACAGCTGCACGCCGTCTTCCAGGCCGCTTTCGAACAGGTTCAGGGCGCCGACCAGGTTGGCCCAGGCATCGCTGTCCGGCGCACCGGCAGGCAGCATCGAGCCGGTCAACAGCACCGGTACCGGCAGGCCCAGCAACAGGAACGACAAGGCCGCGGCACTGTAGGCCAGGGTATCGGTGCCATGCAGCACCAGCACACCGTCGTGGCCGTCGCGTTCGACCGCCTCGACGATGGCGTCACGCATCGCCAGCCAGTTGGCCTGTTGCATGTTGGCACTGTCGATCAGTGGGTTCAGTTCACGCAGCGACCATTGCAGCGTCGGCGCATCGCCGCAGGCGGCGAAGTGCTCGCGCATGCGCGCTTCGAAGCCACCGGCTGGCGCGAGGCCTTCGGCGGTTTGCAGCATGCCGATGGTGCCACCGGTGTAAAGGACGAGAAGATTCTTGACTGCACGCATGGAAACATTCCGTAGCGATGTCAGGTCTTATCGCCGGCAAGCCGGTTCCTACAGGTGCAAAGCATGCCTGGGGCGAGGCGATCCCCTGTAGGAGCCGGCTTGCCGGCGATGGGGCCCGAAGACAAAGAAAAGGTCAGCCGCCCACGGACGGGGCGGCTGGGGCAGGGGAGAATATCAGCGCTGAGCGTGCGCCTGGGCGGCGGCTTTGTCAGTGGCTGTTTCAGCCTGCGGATTGGCCGGCCAGGCGGCACGGTCCAGGTCCAGGTCGGCGAACTTGCTGGAGTCGAACACCGGCTGCTTGACGCCGGCCTTGCGCTGGTTGTCGTAGTCGCGCATCACGCGCAGGCCGACCTTGAACAGCATGGCCAGGGCGATCAGGTTGACGAAGGCCAGGCAGGTCATGGTGATGTCGGCGAAGGCAAACACGGTCGACAGGTCCTGCGTCGAACCCCACACCACCAGCGCCAGCACCAGGCCGCGGAAGGTCATCAGCACGGCGCGATTGCGGCTGAGGAACTGCAGGCTGTTCTCGCCCAGGTAGTAGTTGTAGAGGATGCAGGTGAAGACGAACAGCGACAGCGCAACGCTGACGAACACGCGGCCCCAGTCACCGACCACGGCGGCCAGCGAGTTCTGGGTCAGGACGATGCCGTCACCTTCGAAGCCCGGGGTGTAGAAGCCCGACAGCAGGATCAGCAGTGCGGTGCAGGTGCAGATCACGAAGGTGTCGAGGAACACGCTGAAGGCCTGGACCACGCCCTGGGCGCCCGGGTGCTTCACGGCTGCCACGGCGGCGACGTTCGGTGCGCTGCCCAGGCCCGCTTCGTTGGCGAACACGCCACGCTTCACGCCCATGACGATGGCGCTGCCGAGCAGGCCGGCGAACGCCGGGTCGAGACCGAAGGCGCTCTTGAAGATGGTCTCCAGCATGGCCGGCACGTGTTCGATCTGGGTGCCGATCACGTACAGGGTCACGCCGATGTAGGCCAGGGTCTTGACCGGAACCAGCAGGTCCGACACCGCGGCGATGCGTTTGATGCCGCCGATGAAGGTCAGGGCCAGCAGGGCCGCCAGGACGATACCGGTGTGTTTCGGATCGAAGGCAAAGGCGTTCTGCAGCGAGTGGGTCACGGTGTACGACTGCAGGCCGATGAAGGCGAAGCCGTAGGTGACCAGCAGCAGGATCGAGAACACGATCGCCATGCTTTTCAGCTTCAGGCCGTGCTGGATGTAGTACGCCGGGCCGCCGCGGTACAGGCCGTCGCCGTCGGCGCGCTTGTAGACCTGGGCCAGGGTGCACTCGAAGAAGCTGCTGGACATGCCCACCAGCGCGGTGACCCACATCCAGAACACGGCGCCTGGGCCGCCGAGGGTCACGGCGATACCGACACCGGCGATGTTACCGGCGCCGACGCGGCCGGCGAGGCTCAGCATCAGGGCCTGGAACGAGCTCAGTTGGCCTGCCTGGCCGCGAAGGGATTCCTTGAAGACACCGAACATGTGGCCGAAATGGCGGAACTGGACGAACCGCGAACGGATCGTGAAGTAGCTGCCGAGACCGACAATCAGCACGATGAGAAGCTTCCCCGAAAGGAAATCGTTGAGTGCTTCGAGCATTGGAAAATGACCTCGATTCTTATTCTTCGCATGGAAAGACCAGCGGGCGGCAGGCGCACCGCTATTCATTGGGGGCGCATGGTTGGCTATGACAACTGTGGTTACAATTTCGCGGGTTGCTCCATTTTGGTGCGACTTGATGCTAGAATGGCACCACTCGCATCACCTGGACCCCCGCATCATGGGCGATCATTTCGCTGTCAACCTCAAATTCGCCTGTAGTCACTACCGCTCTATCTCCGAGGTTTGCCGGCAGCTGTCGATCAACCGGGCACAATTCAACAAGTACCTGAGCGGGCAAAGCCGCCCGACGGCGTACAACCTCAAGCGCATCGGTGACTTCTTCGGCGTGGAGGACTACGAGCTGGGCTTGCCCCACGAGCAGTTCGCCCGGCTGATCGGCGCGCGCAGCCAGGAACAGCGCGTTGGCCCGCAGGACGACCCGATCAGCGAACTGTTCAAGCCCCTGCATAAAGAAGCCGGCAACCTGTCGCGCTACTGCGGCTATTACTTCGAGTATTCCAACTGCATGTCGGTGCCCGGTTCGATCCTGGTGTCGCTGGTGCACCTGTGGGAGGAGCGTGGCAGTTTCCTGTTCGAGCGCCAGGAACGCCAGGAGCGCAGCTCCGGCCTGGACCAGCATGCCGAAGTGCGTTGCCGCTACCTCGGCGCGGCATTCCAGTTGCAGGACCGGATGTTCCTGATCGACTACGAGTCGCTGACCTTCAACGAGATGAGCCAGACCATCCTCATCCCCAGCTTCAAGAGCCGCATCAGCCGCCTTAATGGCCTCAAGACCGGGGTTTCCAGTGGTGACCGCCGTAACCCGGCGTGCACCCGGGTGGTGTGGGAGTACCTGGGCGAGGAGATCAACCGCATCAACGCCTACCGGCAGATCAAGCTGTACCGCCCTGATGATCCGCGCATCGATGACGACATCCGTGACCGCCTGAGCGCGGGGATGGTCAGCAATGGGTTGTTCGAGATCGAGTGAGCTACCGCGGCCTGTAGGAGCGGCTTTAGCCGCGATGCGGATATCGCCGCTTCTGGCACCCGCTGCGCGGGTGATCGCGGCTGAAGCCGCTCCTACAGAGGTCGTCTCAGGCCAATGAAAAACGCGTCACACCAGGATGAAGGCACTCACCGCATCAACCACCTGGTCCGCCACCTCCGGCCGGTCGCGCAGGTGCGCGGCGATGCCGTGGTCGCAGTCGGTGAGCATCAGGCATTCCACGTGGGGCGCCGGCACCGAACGCAGCAACGTATGGGTGACTTCCTCTGGGATCGGGCTGTAGCGCTCGACACCGGCCAGCCGACGGGTGCCGGCTGAAGTGCCCGCGCCTTGGCCATGGACCTTCGAATTGAGCCCGTCGTACTCACCGATCACCAGCAGTACCCGGCCCTGGAACTGACGCAGGAAGGCGTAGCTGTCGCAATCGAGAAAAGCGAACGGCTTGCGGATCGCTTCAGTGAACGCGGGGCCAAAGGGCGCATCATGGGCCGCATCGGGATACACCGCCGGGCAGATCAGCACCAGCTTGCGCACACTCGGGCGCTGGGCGGCCAGCTTGAGGGCGATGGCGCCGCCCAGGCTGTGGCCGACCACCGTGTCGCTGCGAGCGTCGAGGTGCTGGTGGAAGCGCAGGGCCTCCTGCAGGTTGCTGGCCAGCGAGGCGTCCTTCGCCCCGGGTTCGCTGGCCAGGCTGTGGCCGGACAGGTTGCCGGTCAGCGAGCCGATGCCTTGCTGTTGCAGGCGGTACAGCAGCGGGTTGAGCCGGGTGAAGTCCGAGCGGGCGCCACCCACCACGAATACCGGTGCCGCGCGCTCGCTGTCCGGGACCAGCAGGCGGGCCTGCTGCCGATAGCCGTCGAATGCCTCGTCGATGAAATGCTCCGCACCGGGGGCGGGTTCGTCGAATTGCCAGCGGTTGCGCTGCGGGATGGTCGATGCGGCGTCCATGGAGGTCTCCTTGAGCATGCCTGGCGCAGTATAAGTGGCTGTTCGGCAAAGGGGGAACCCGATGGGGGGAGCGGCAAATCGGCGCGTGGCGGGCCTGTGTTGGACTTCCCCTGCCGGAAACCGCAAAATGGCTCCTTTCCTCCTTCGACCTGAGCGGACCTGTTGACTCTATGCGTATGCGCCTGATGCTGTTGGGTGGTGGCAATGCCCTCGGGCAAGCGCTGATTCGCCTCGGGGCCGAGGAAGACATCGCGTTCCTGGCGCCGCGCCCGCCGGAAGGCGGCTGGGACCCGGCCAGCCTGACGCTGTTGCTCGACGAGCACCGCCCCGATGCACTGGTCAACCTGGCGTACTACTTCGACTGGTTCCAGGCCGAGTCTGTCAGCGAGCAGCGTCTGGCCCAGCAGGAGCGTGCGGTGGAGCGGCTCGCCGAACTGTGCCAGCACCACGAGATCGTGCTGGTGCAACCCTCCAGCTACCGCGTGTTCGATGGCTCGCGCGCCACCGCCTACAGCGAGAAGGACGAGCCAGTGCCGCTCGGCCTGCGTGGCCAGGCCCTGTGGCGCATCGAGCAGAGCGTGCGCGCCACCTGCCCGCAGCATGTGCTGGTGCGTTTCGGCTGGTTGCTGGATGAAAGCCTGGATGGCGCGCTCGGGCGTTTCCTGACCCGCGCCGAACAGCCCCAGGAGTTGCTGCTGGCCGACGACCGCCGTGGCAACCCGACCCCGGTGGACGACGCTGCCCGGGTAATCCTCTCGGTGCTCAAGCAGCTCGACTGCAAGGCGCCGCTGTGGGGCACCTATCATTACGCTGGCAACGAGGCCACCACGCCGTTGGCGTTGGGCCAGGCGATCCTCGCCGAGGCCGTGCAGTGGCGCCAGCTGGCCGTGCAACAACCCACCGCGCAGGCCCATGCCGCCCGCCCGGATGCCAGCGAAGAGCCGCAGCACGCGGTGCTGGCCTGCAAGAAGATCCTTCACACCTTCGGTATAAAGCCGCGCGCCTGGCGCGCCGGCCTGCCGCCTCTACTGGACCGTTTCTACCGACATGGCTGACGCCCCCATCCTGATCACCGGCGGTGCCGGCTTCATTGGCTCCCACCTGTGCGATGCGTTGCTGGAAAAAGGCTACGCGGTGCGCATCCTCGACGACCTGTCCACTGGCAAGCGCGATAACCTCCAGCTCGGCCATCCGCAGCTCGAACTGCTCGAAGGCGATGTCGCCGACGCGGCCCTGGTGGCTCGCGCCGCCGCCGGTTGCCGAGCGGTGGTGCACCTGGCGGCGGTGGCTTCGGTGCAGGCCTCGGTGGAAGATCCGGTCAAGACCCACCAGAGCAACTTCATCGGCACCCTCAACGTGTGCGAGGCCATGCGCTTGAATGGCGTGCGCCGCGTGCTGTTCGCCTCCAGCGCGGCGGTGTATGGCAACAACGGCGAGGGCCAGTCCATCGTCGAGGACACCCCCAAGGCGCCGCTGACCCCCTATGCGGTGGACAAGCTGGCCAGCGAGCAGTACCTGGACTTCTACCGCCGCCAGCATGGGCTGGAGCCGGTGGTATTCCGCTTCTTCAATATCTTCGGGCCGCGCCAGGATCCGTCCTCGCCGTATTCCGGGGTGATCAGCATCTTCTGTGAGCGCGCCCTGGCCGGTCAGCCGATCACCGTGTTCGGCGACGGCGAGCAGACCCGTGACTTCCTCTATGTCGGGGATTTGGTCCAGGTGATGGTGCAGGCCCTGGAGCAGGATGCGGTCGAAGAGGGCGCGGTGAATATCGGTTTGAACCAGGCGACTTCGCTGAACCAGTTGCTGGCGGCGCTGGAGCAGGTGGTCGGCACGTTGCCTGCGGTCAGCCATGGGCCGGCGCGCTCCGGCGACATCCGCCATTCCCGGGCGGACAACGCGCGGTTGCTGACGCGGTTCGACTTCCCCGCGCCGACGCCATTCGCCGAGGGGCTGGCGCGGTTGCTCGGCAAGGCCTGATATCGGGTATCGCCTCACGTGAGGTTCGCCGGCAAGCCGGCTCCTACAGGAGCGATCCTGGCCCTTGCCGGCGGCCACTCACGAATGCCGGACAACTCGCCGATGGCAATCAGCGGCCCCCAAGGCTCGTCCATCCTTGGCCCGGACTTCCAGGGTTTCCAGGGGCTGGCCCCGATCATCGACCAGTTCCGAGCGTGACTCGCCTTCCGCGAACAGAAACCGCTCCCCCCACTGGCGCAGGCCGACCACGATCGGAAACACCGAGCGGCCTTTCTCCGTCAGCACATATTCCTTGTAGGCACTGCCATCAGACGCCGGTTGCTGCGCGAGCAGGTCAGCCTCGACCAGCAGTTTCAGGCGCGTGGCGAGGATGTTCTTCGCCAGCCCCAGGTTGCGCTGCAACTCGCTGAAGCGCCGCAGGCCGTCGAAGGTGTCGCGCAGGATCATCAGTGCCCAACGATCGCCGATGACTTCAAGTGCGCGGGCCACGGGGCATTGTTGGTTGTTCTCGTCGAGCATCAGCTGTTCCTTTGGAGAGTTCTGGTTGCAGATTAAAACCACATTTGCTAGAAAGCCAGTATGTGGTTTCAATTTAAAACCAGATCGACAAGGACAGCGCCATGACATCCCTGACCACTGTTCCCCTGCCAATCACTCGGGGCCTGACCCTGCTGCTCGCCGCCGCCTGCGCGCTGGCGGTGGCGACGGTGTATTGCGCCCAGCCGCTGCTGGAATCGATGGCGGCCAGCCTGGGCGTGCCCATTGGGCAGGTTGGCCTGGTGGTCGGCGCGACCCAGGTTGGCTATGCCGTAGGCTTATTGCTGCTGGTGCCGTTGGGTGACCTGCTCGACCGCAAACGGCTGATCCTCGGCCAGTTGCTGTGCTCGGTGTTGGCCCTGCTGGGCGTGGCGTTTTCCCAGCATTGGGTGTTGTTGCTGGCGGCCATGGCCATGGTCGGGTTGATGGCCGTGGTGGTGCAGGTGATGGTGGCGCATGCCGCCACCTTGGCCACGCCCGCCCAGCAAGGGCAGGTGGTAGGCTCGGTGACCAGTGGCGTGGTGCTGGGCATACTGCTGGCCCGGCTGGTGGCCGGGGTCACGGCCGACCTGCTGGGATGGCGTGGGGTGTATTTCGCGGCGGCTGGGTTGGCGCTGTTGATGGTGGTGCTGCTCGCCTGGCGTCTGCCCACCGTCCGGTCGGGCGCACCAAAGCAGCATTACTGGGTGTTGCTGGGTTCGACGTTGCGCTTGTACCGGGATGATCCGCTTCTGCGTCAGCGGGGTGTGCTCGCGCTGCTGGTCTTCGCCGCCTTCAGCATTTTGTGGAGCGCGATGGTACTGCCCTTGAGCGCCGCGCCGCTGGCGCTCGACCACACCCGGATCGGCCTGTTCGGCCTGGCGGGGCTTGCCGGTGCCTTGGCCGCATCACGGGCCGGTCGCCTGGCTGACCGGGGCTTTGGCCGGCGCACCACTGGCCTGGCGCTCGGGCTGCTGACATTGTCCTGGTTGCCGAGTGCTTTCCTGGAGCAGTCGCTGCTGGCGCTGGTGGTGGGCGTGCTGATGCTGGACCTGGCCGTGCAGGCGGTGCATGTGACCAACCAGAGCTTGCTGTTGCAGGGGCGCGGCGAGATGGCGAGCCGTTTGATCGGCGCGTACATGTGCTGTTATTCGGTCGGTAGCGGGTTGGGGGCGGTCGTGGCGACCTGGGTGTATGGGCGGTGGGGCTGGGGCGCCGTGTGCGGGCTGGGGGCGGGGGTCAGTGCAATGGCTTGGTGTTGCTGGTTGATACAGCTGCGCCTGGGTAGGAGCCAGCTTGCTGGCGAACGCTAGAAGCTTCGCCAGCAAGCTGGCTCCTACCACGGGAGCGCGGTGAGTTAGAACTTGTAGCCGATGCCGACCATGTAGACCCACGGGTCGACGTCCACATCGACCTTGGTCTTGCCGACGCCCAGGGCGCTCGGGCCGTCGATGGTGGCCTTGGTGTCGATGTCGACGTACCAGACCGCGGCGTTGACCAGCAGTTTGTCGGTGATCATGTAGTCCATGCCCAGCTGGCCGGCGATACCGATCGAATCCTGCAGCTTCATGTTGCTGAAGCCCTGGGCCTTGCGGGCGCTGCTCAGGTCTTCATCGAAGAACAGGGTGTAGTTGATGCCCACGCCCGCGTACGGCTGGAACTTGGAACTCGGCTCCATCGGGTAGTACTGCAGCGACAGGGTCGGTGGCAGTTGCTTGATATCGGCCAGCTTGCCGTCCAGGCCTGGGCCGAGGCCCTTGACGCCGACGGTGTGCTGGAATGGCGTGGCGGCCAGCAGTTCCAGGCCGATGTGGTCGGTCAGCATGTAGGCGAAGGCCAGGCCCAGTTGGGTGTCGCTGTCCAGGGTCGCCTTGGTGCCCGAAGCTTTCGCGCCATCGAGCTTGATGTCGCCGCTGCTTTCGTTCGGCGCGGTGGTGATGGCGCCGGCGCGGAGGATGAAATCCCCCGCCTGGTGGGCGTGGGCAACGGGCGCTGCGAGCGCCAGCGCGACGAGCGAGGCACTGAGCAAGGACTTGTTCATGGAAGCTCCCAAAGGACGTGAGTAATCGAGTAGTCCAATGGTACGAAGCTGACTAAACAGAAAGTTTGACCCAGCTCAACGAAGCGGTTTCACGGGGTGGAACCCGTTCTCATTTCAGCTCGTAAGCGTAGATTTTCTCGGCTTCCATCTGGTAACCCGCGTCGGCCAGCTCGCTGCTGGAGGCCTTGACCTGCATCGTGCCTTCGATCCAGTAGGGCTGGTAAAGGTCTTCGACGCGCACGCCCATCTCGCTGAAGATGTGCACGATCTGGTTCGACGGCGGCGGTGGTACGTGGATGCAGGCGCCGTAGTAGGGCACCAGGAGAAACTCGGTGGTGCGGCCTTCGTCGCTGACTTCCAGGGGCACGATGTAGCCGGGGATTTCCACCGGTTGGCCGTCCAGCGCCTTGACCACCGGCGCGTTGGGCGCCTGCTGGCGGGCGGCGGGGGCGGCTTCGGCCGAGAGCGCGTTGCTGATCTGTGACAGATCGTGCAGCGGTGTCAGTTGCGGCGGGATGACCGGGGCGCCTTCGGGAATCAAGGCCGGCCAGTCCAGTTCGCGCGGTTCGGCTGCCCAACCGGCGGGCATGAAGAATACCAGCGCAAGCAGGAGCACGGAAAGCGCGCCCCATCTGTAGGAGCCGGCTTGCCGGCGAACCCAGGCAACGAAGATGCGATGAACGTGCATGGGGACTCTCACAGGTGAATCGACAGGCCATCGGCCAGCGATTGCCGATAGGCGCGCCAAGCCGGCACGCTGCCCATCAGCAACGCTGCGCCAAGGATGATGGCCAGCAGCGTCCACTCATGGGCGCTTGGCCAGGCCAGCGGCAAGTAAAGCCCATAGTTGGCCTGCACATAACCCTGGGCCAGGGCGATCCCGGCATACAGCAACCCCAGCCCGGCCGCGATGCCGGCCAGCGCCAGGGCCAGTGCCTCGAGCACCAGCAGCCCGGCGATATGCCACGGCCGTGCGCCGACCGAACGCAGGATGGCCATTTCCCGGCGGCGTTCGTTGAGGCTGGTGAGGATCGCCGTGAGCATGCCGATCAATCCGGTCAGCACCACGAACAGCGACACCACGAACAACGCCTGCTCGGCGGTGCCCATCAAGCTCCACAGTTCCTGCAGGGCCACGCCGGGGAGGATCGCCAGCAGCGGCTCGCCACGATACTCGTTGAGTTCGCGCTGCAGGCTGAAGGTGGCGATCTTGTTGTTCAGGCCGAGCATGAAGGCGGTGATGGCCGTGGGCTGCAAGTCCATGGTGCGCGCCTGCTCGGCGCTGATGCGCCCGGCGCCGCGTGCCGGTACACCGTTGTGCCAGTCGATGTGGATCGCTTCCATGCCGGCCAGGCTGATGTGCAGGGTACGGTCCACGGGCGTGCCGGTACGCTCGAGCACCCCGACCACGGTGAACGGTTTGTCGTCATGCTTGACCAGGCTGATGGCGGCCACGCCATGGGCCAGCACCAGCTTGTCGCCGAGCTTGTAGTGCAGCGCTTCGGCGACTTCGGCCCCCAGCACCACCTCGAACGGGTCGTCGGCGAACGGGCGGCCCTGGTCCAGCGCCAGGTGCTGGCGCCGACCGTACTGATAGTGGCTGAAGTAGTCGCCGGTGGTGCCCATCACCCGGTAGCCGCGGTGCGAGTCGCCCAGGGAGATGGGGATTGCCCATTTTACCCGTGGGTCCTTGGCGTAGTGTTCGTAGCTGTCCCAGCGGATGTTGTTGGTGGCGTTGCCGATGCGAAACACCGAATACAGCAGCAGGTTCACCGACCCCGAACGGGCGCCGACGATCAGGTCGGTGCCGCTGATGGTGCTGGCGAAGCTGGCGCGGGCTTCGGTGCGCACGCGCTCGACGGCCAGCAGCAGGCACACTGACAGGGCGATGGCGAAGGCGGTGAGCAGGGCGGTGAAGCGGCGGTTGGCCAGGCTGGCCAGGGCAAGGCGGAGCAGGTACATCAGGCCTCCCGGGGCTTGGCGGCGCGATTGAGCTCGGCCAGGGAAAGGTGCCGGTCGAACAGCGGCGCCAGGCTCTGGTCATGGCTGACGAACAGCAGGCTGGAACCGGCCGCGCGGCATTCGGCGAACAGCAGGCGAATGAAGGCCTCGCGGGTGTCGGCGTCGAGCGCCGAGGTGGGTTCGTCGGCGATCACCAGCTCCGGCTGGCCGATCAGCGCTCGGGCCGCGGCGACCCGTTGCTGCTGGCCGATCGACAGGCTGTCGGCGCGGCGGGCGAGCAGGGCCGGGTCATCCAGGCCCAAGTGTGCGAGTAGTTGCGCGGCGGCCTGGTCGACGCTGCCATGGCGCTGTGCGGCGCGTTCGGCGCGGCTTTTCGAAAAGCGGCAGGGCAGCTCGACGTTCTCGCGCACCGAGAGAAACGGCAGCAGGTTGAACTGCTGGAAGATGTAGCCGGTGTGATCGACCCGGAAGCGGTCGCGGGCACCCTGGCCCAGCGCCGCGAGGTCTTGGCCGAGTAACTGGATACTGCCCTGGCCCGGGCGGTTCACGCCGCCCAGCAGGCCGAGCAGGGTGGTCTTGCCGCTGCCGCTGGGGCCCTTGAGGAACAGCGCCTCGCCCGGCTCCAGGCGAAACGCGGGAATATCCAGCAGCGGCGCCTGGCCGGGCCAGGCGAACACCAGGTCATGCAGGTCGATCAACGGCTGGCGCATTCAGAACACGACCACGGCCTTGGCGGGTGTTACTTCCGCGCCTTTCTGGCCGTTCGGGCCGATCAGTTGCACGTTGACTTTCTGGGTTTGCGGGAAGGTCTTGAACAGCGGCGCGAGGTCGATGCGGGTGAGCTTGTCGGGGTTGGCGCAAGCCAGCTGGTAATGGGCTTCGATGTCGGCGTGCTGGTGACCTTGCGCCTGCTTGTCGGCAGCCTCGAACAGCGGGCTCTCCAGTTCCTGGTTCTCCTCGGTGCAGCCGGCGGCCTGGGCCAGGCCGAACAGCTTCAGCGGTTGTTCCAGCTGCTGGCGGGCGGCGGCGACCTTGGCTTTGTCTGCGTCGGTGCTGGCGACGTGCTCGAAGCCCACCAGGTTCATCGCCGGGCTGTCCAGCCCCAGTTCGAGGGTATTGCCGTCGAGCACCACGTTGAGCTTGGCCACGCCATGCTCGTGGGCACCGAGGGTGTCATGGTCATGATCGTCGTGGGCATGGGCCACGGCCAGGGGAAGCAGGGCGAAGGGCAGGGCGAGCAGCAGACGACGCATGGACGGCTCCAGGGGCGGCTTGGAATGGTTTGGTAATGTTATAACAACTTCTAATTGCCCCGCCAGCCTGCCTGGCACAGGTTTCATGTTCGTGGGAGCATGGCTGCATTCCAGCCCAGGATCGAGGAAGGCAGCGTGAGAATTCGTGGACAGATCGGTGACTGGCCCGTGGACTTGACCATCGAGCTGGCGCCTGAGGAGTGGGCGCAGCTTGGGCGTCGGCTGGAGGCGCCAGTCGTGGTCGAGGCCGTTCAGGCCAGCGCAGGCCCGGCACCGCGCCAGGATGACGGGCAGTGGCTCGCCGCACGCGAGGTGTTGCGCCAGGCGAGGCAGATGAGTGGGCCGGAGTTGCTGGAGCGCCTGGAAGGGCTGGCCGGCAGTGTCGCGGCGGGCAAGCGATTGCTGGTGCGCTTGCGCCACAGCAGTGAGGTGAAGGTGGAAAGTGGCGCGGATGCGCCGGTGTATCACTGGGTGGGGTGAGCCCGGTGTTGCTGCCATTCGCCAGCAAGGCTGGCTCCTACGACGGTCCGGTGTGCCTGTAGGAGCCAGCCTTGCTGGCGAACAGCGGTCTATCTCAGAACATCGCCGCCGACAGCTTGCGACGGTACACGCCGACCAGCGGATGCTCGTTGCCGAGCAATTCGAACACCTGCAGCAACGCTTTCTGCGGCAAGCCATTCTCATAACCGCGATTGCGCTGGAACAGCTTCAGCAGCCCGTCCAGCGCCGCTTCATATTGCTGGCGCGCCAGTTGCTGGATGCACAGCTGGTAGGCCGCCTCATCGTCCTGCGGGTTCTGCGCCAGGCGGGTCTTGAGCTCGGCGGCCTCCGGCAGGCTGGCGGCCTGGCGCAGGAAGGTCAGCTGGGCCTTGGCACCGGCCAGGGCGGCCTTGTGCTCGTCGGTCTTGACCGCGTCGAGCACCACTTGCGCCTCGCCCAGCTCGCCCCGTTCAGCCAGGCAACGGGCGTAGAGAATCAGTGCCTCGGCGTTGCTGTTGTCTTCTCCCAGCAGCACCTGCAGCAGGGCTTCGGCCTCGCTGAAGCGGCTTTCGGCAAACAGCGCCTTGGCCTGCTCCAGCGGCGCGGCGGTCGGCGGCGCGGGCATCTGCACATGGGGTTCGAGCATGGCGCGGATGGCCGATTCGGGCTGGGCGCCGGCAAAGCCGTCGACCGGCTGGCCGTCCTTGAACAGCACCACGGTCGGCAGGCTGCGGATACCGAACTGGGCCACTACCTGCTGCTCGACGTCGCAGTTGATCTTGGCCAGCAGCAGCTCGCCCTGATAGCCCTCGGTGATCTTCGCCAGCAGCGGCATCAGCGCCTTGCACGGCGCGCACCACTCGGCCCAGAAGTCCACCAACACGGGCTTGTGGAAGGAGTTCTCGATGACCAGCTGCTGGAAGGTGGCATCTGTGGCATCGAAGATGTACGGCAGGCTTGTGTTAACAGGAGCTTGGCTCATCGTGACTCTCGCAAACGTGAATGCCCCACTATAAAGGCTCGCGGCTGGCATGGTACAGGCTGACCCGGCGGAATTCGTGCGGCTCGGCCAGGTCCGGCAGGGTCAGCGCTTCGAGCACGCCCAGTGAGCGGTATAGCGGGTGGCTGAAGTCGCGCACCCGCGAGTCGGCCACCAGTGCCTGGCGGCCGCGGCTGAGGAAGGCGTCCAGCAGCGGCAGGTTGGCACGGTCGTAGAGCACGTCGGCGACCAGGATCAGGTCGAAGCGGTCGGTCTCGGCGAAGAAGTCGCTGCTGTAGCCCAGCTCGACCTGGTTCAGCGCGGCGTTGGCGCGGCAGGCGTCGAGGGCCAGCGGGTCGAGGTCGCAGGCCACTACTTCCAGGGCGCCGGCCCGGGCGGCGGCTATGCCGGCAATGCCGGAGCCCGCGCCGAAGTCCAGCACGCGCTTGCCCCGCACCCACTCCGGGTGTTCAGCCAGGTAACGGGCCATGGCCAGGCCGCTGGCCCAACAGAAACTCCAGTAGGGCGGCTCTTCCAGGATGCGTCGGGTTTCTTCGCTGCTGAAGGCACGGTCCATGTTCTGGTCGTCGATCAGCCAGAGTTTCAGGGCGCAGCCGGGCAGCTCGCTGACCACTAGGCGCGCTTCGCCGATCAGGCTGCTCAGGGCCTGTTGCAGGGCTTGTGGGGCCATCCTACGGGGCCTTTTCGAAACGCAGCGGGCCGGTGGCCTGGGTGTCGGCCTGGGCAATGCGCACGGGCGGCAGGTGCAGGATCAGCTGGCCCGACTGGCTGGCGCGGCCGCGCAACTCGACCCGGCCACCGGCGGGGAACACTTCTGGGTTGAAGCGCAGGTGATAGGGCAGGGCCTGGCCGGTGCCGGTCAGGGTGCTGCTGGCGAGCAGTTGCTGCGGGCGGCCGCGCTCGTCGATGACCAGCAGGGCCAGTTCCACGTCGGCGCCGGCCGGGATTTCCAGCAGGGTGCCGCTCAGCTCACGCTGGTAGGCCGGCAGCGGGCCCAGTGGTTGGGCTTTCTTGGCCACTTTGGCCGGCGCGGGCGCGGGGGCTTGCTCGGACTTGGGCCGGTCGCTGCCGCAGGCGGCGAGCAGGGCGGCGCAGCACAGCACGATGAGTGCGCGATGATGCATGGGGGAGTCCTTCACGGGCAGATTTGCATGGATGGTAAACCCTTTGGCTTGTCTTGCCAGTGCAATGCGCTACCATGGCCCTCCCTTTTTTTGTTGCCTGCCACCATGCACTGTCCGTTTTGCGGTGCCAACGACACCAAGGTCATCGACTCGCGCCTCGTCGCCGAGGGCGAGCAAGTGCGCCGCCGCCGCGAGTGCGTCGCCTGCGGCGAGCGCTTCACCACCTTCGAGACCGCCGAGCTGGTCCTGCCCCGGCTGATCAAGCAGGACGGCACGCGCCAGCCCTTCGACGAAGACAAGCTGCGCGCCGGCATGCAGCGGGCGCTGGAGAAGCGCCCGGTGAGCATCGAGCGCCTGGAAGCAGCGCTGGCGCACATCAAGAGCCGGCTGCGCGCCACCGGCGAGCGCGAGGTGAAGTCGCTGGTGGTGGGTGAAATGGTGATGGCCGAGCTGCGCAAGCTCGACGAAGTCGCCTACATCCGTTTCGCCTCGGTCTACCGGCGTTTCCAGGACCTCGACGAATTCCGCGAAGAAATCGACCGCCTGGCCCGCGAGCCGGCTAAAGAGTAAGCATGTCCAGCCAAGCCATCCTCGACGCCCACTACATGGCCCGGGCCGTGGAACTGGCCCGCAAGGGCCTCTACACGACCCACCCCAACCCACGCGTCGGTTGCGTGATCGTGCGCGATGGCGAGGTGGTCGGCGAAGGCTGGCATGTGCGCGCCGGCGAGCCCCACGCCGAGGTGCATGCCCTGCGCCAGGCCGGTGAGCGTACCCGTGGCGCCTGTGCCTATGTCACCCTCGAGCCGTGCAGCCACCACGGCCGCACGCCGCCGTGCGCCGAGGCGCTGGTCAGGGCGGGTGTGGCGCGAGTGGTGGCCGCCATGCAGGACCCCAACCCGCAAGTGGCCGGCAATGGCCTGCGGCGCCTGCGCGAGGCCGGCATCGAGGTTGCCAGCGGCGTGCTCGAAGCCGAGGCGCGGGCGCTGAACCCCGGCTTCCTCAAGCGCATGGAACATGGCCTGCCGTTCGTCCGCGCCAAGCTGGCCATGAGCCTGGACGGCCGCACCGCCATGGCCAGTGGCGAGAGCCAGTGGATCACCGGCCCCGCCGCCCGCGCCGCGGTGCAGCGCCTGCGCGCCCGCTCCAGCGTGGTGCTGACCAGCGCCCAGAGCGTCTTGCAGGACAACGCCCGGATGACGGTGCGTGGCGAGGAGCTTGGGCTGGACAGCGAGCTCACCGCCCTGGCCCTGTCGCGCCCGCCGCTGCGGGTGCTGGTCGACGGGCGCCTGCGCCTGCCGCTGGGCGCGCCGTTCTTCCAGGCCGGCCCCTCGCTGGTGGTCACCGCCGCGGGCGACGACCCGCGCTACGCCGCCGCCGGCCATGAACTGCTCAACCTGCCGGGCGACGGAGGCCAGGTCGACCTGCCCGCGCTGTTGCGTTGCCTGGCCGAACGCGGCGTCAACGAGATCCTGCTGGAGGCCGGCGCCGGGCTGGTCGGTGCTTTCGCCCGCCAGGGCCTGGTCGACGAGTTCCAGCTGTTCGTCGCCGGCACCTTCCTCGGCTCCGAGGCCCGCCCGTTGCTGGATTGGCCCTTGTCGAAAATGAGCGAGGCGCCACGGCTGAAAATCACCGAAATGCGCGCGGTCGGCGATGACTGGCGAGTCACTGCCATCCCCTTGCCGGCCCCCGGCGTATAATGCCTGGCCTGCCCCGCGCAGCCCGTATCTAGGAGAACACCATGTTCACCGGCATCATCGAATCCATCGGCACCATCCGCAGCATGACCCCCAAGGGCGGTGACGTGCGCGTCTACGTGGAAACCGGCAAGCTCGACCTGGGCGACGTCAAGCTGGGCGACAGCATCGCCGTCAACGGCGTGTGCCTGACCGCCGTCGAACTGCCCGGCGACGGCTTCTGGGCCGACGTCAGCGTCGAAACGCTGAAACGCACCGCCATGGTCGACCTCAAGAGCGGCAGCCGGGTCAACCTGGAAAAGGCCCTCACGCCCACCACCCGCCTCGGTGGCCACCTGGTCAGCGGCCACGTCGACGGTGTCGGCGAGATCGTCTCGCGCGCCGATAACGCCCGCGCCATCCAGTTCCGCGTGCGCGCCCCGAAAGAGCTGGCCAAGTACATCGCCCACAAGGGCTCGATCACCGTCGACGGCACCAGCCTGACGGTCAACGAAGTCGATGGCGCCGAGTTCGAGCTGACCATCGTCCCGCACACCCTGTCCGAAACCATCATGGCCGACTACCGCGCAGGGCGTCGGGTGAACCTTGAGGTCGACCTGCTGGCCCGTTACCTGGAGCGTCTGCTGCTGGGCGACAAGGCCGCCGAACCGAGCAAGGGCAGTGGCATCACCGAAAGCTTCCTGGCCGCCAACGGCTTCTTGAAATCCTGATTGAGAAGGGGGTGCCGCGTGGCGCTCAACAGCATCGAAGAACTGGTCGAAGACATCCGCCAGGGCAAAATGGTCATCCTCATGGATGACGAAGACCGCGAGAACGAAGGCGACATCATCATGGCGGCCGAGTGCTGCCTGCCCGAGCACATCAACTTCATGGCCAAGCACGCCCGTGGCCTGATCTGCATGCCGATGACCCGCGAGCGCTGCGAAACGCTCAAGCTGCCGCTGATGGCGCCGCGCAACGGTTCCGGCTTCGGCACCAAGTTCACCGTGTCGATCGAGGCCGCTGAAGGCGTTACCACCGGCATCTCTGCCGCCGACCGCGCCCGCACCGTGCAGGCCGCCGCCGCCAAGGACGCCAAGGCCGAGGACATCGTCAGCCCTGGCCATATCTTCCCGCTGATGGCCCAACCGGGCGGCACCCTTGCCCGCGCCGGCCACACCGAGGCCGCCTGCGACCTGGCACGCATGGCCGGTTTCGAGCCCAGCGGCGTGATCTGCGAAGTGATGAACGACGACGGCACCATGTCGCGCCGCGCCGAGCTGGAAGTGTTCGCCGCCGAGCACAACCTCAAGATCGGCACCATTGCCGACCTGATCCACTATCGCATGATCCACGAGCGCACCGTGCAGCGCGTCTCCGAGCAGCCGCTGGACAGTGAGCTGGGCCAGTTCAACCTGGTCACCTACCGCGATGCGGTGGAAGGCGACGTGCACATGGCCCTGACGCTGGGCAAGATCTGCGCCGACGAACCGACACTGGTACGTGTGCACAACATGGACCCGCTGCGCGACCTGCTGATGGTCAAGCAACCGGGCCGCTGGAGCCTGCGCGCCGCCATGGCCGCCGTGGCCGAGGCCGGCAGCGGCGTGGTGCTGCTGCTGGGCCACCCGCTGGACGGCGACGTGCTGCTGGCGCACATCCGCGAGAGCGCGGGCGACGCACAGCCCAAGGCACCGACCACCTACAGCACCGTCGGTGCCGGTTCGCAGATCCTGCGCGACCTCGGTGTGCGCAAGATGCGCCTGATGAGTTCGCCAATGAAGTTCAATGCGATATCCGGATTCGATCTGGAAGTTGTAGAATACGTGCCCTCCGAGTGACTTGAGGCGGCCTGATCGCCCCTAGACTCGAGTCAAAACCCTCCCGAGGCCGCCACTGCGCGGCCTCGCTCTTGAAGATGAGAACTCCGGAATGACCCTGAAGACCATCGAAGGTACCTTCATCGCCCCCAAAGGTCGCTATGCTTTGGTGGTTGGCCGCTTCAACAGCTTCGTCGTCGAAAGCCTGGTTAGCGGCGCAGTCGATGCCCTGGTACGCCATGGCGTCAGCGAAAGCGACATCACCATCATCCGTGCCCCGGGCGCGTTCGAAATCCCGCTGGTGGCGCAGAAAGTCGCCCAGCAAGGCGCTTACGACGCGATCATCGCCCTGGGCGCAGTGATCCGTGGCGGTACCCCGCACTTCGAATACGTGGCGGGCGAGTGCACCAAGGGCCTGGCCCAGGTGTCCATGGAGTTCGGTGTTCCGGTGGCCTTCGGCGTACTGACCGTCGACTCCATCGAGCAAGCCATCGAGCGTTCTGGCACCAAGGCTGGCAACAAAGGTGCCGAAGCGGCCCTGTCCGCCCTTGAAATGGTCAGCCTGCTGGCGCAGTTGGAGGCCAAGTGATTAGCGACGAAAGCGATCGTTTCAACCCGCGCGATCCAAAACCTGCGGATGCCGGCAAGCCCTCGAAGAGCGCCAAGCGTCGCGAAGCCCGCAAGCTCGCCACGCAAGCCCTCTACCAGTGGCACATGGCCAAGCACTCGCTGAACGAAGTGGAAGCGCAGTTCCGGGTCGATAACGATTTCTCCGATGTTGACGGCGCCTACTTCCGCGAGATCCTGCACGGGGTTCCGGCGAAGAAGGTCGAAATCGACGAGGCACTGAAGCCCTGCCTGGATACGCCACTGGAAGAACTCGACCCGGTCGAGCTGTCCGTGCTGCGCCTGTCCGCCTGGGAGTTCATGATGCGCGCCGACGTGCCGTACCGCGTGGTGATCAACGAAGGTGTGGAACTGGCGAAAGTCTTTGGCGCCACCGACGGGCACAAGTTCGTCAACGGCGTGCTGGACAAGCTGGCTCCGCGTCTGCGTGAAGCGGAAGTCCGGGCGAACAAGCGCTGATCGCGGCGCTGTCGAGCCATGGGTGAGTTCGAGCTGATCAGCCACTACTTCGCCGCCGCGCCCTGTGCGCAGGGCGGTGAGGGCGTGGCTCTGGGTATCGGCGACGACTGCGCCCTGCTGGACCTTCCCGCTGGCGAACAGCTGGCGGTTTCCACCGACACGCTCGTGGCCGGTGTGCATTTCCCCGCAATCTGCGACCCGCTGCTGCTCGGCCAGCGCTCGCTTGCCGTGGCGGCCAGCGACCTGGCGGCCATGGGCGCCACACCCATCGGCTTCACCCTCGCCCTCACGCTGCCCGAAGTCGGCCCCGACTGGCTCGCGGCCTATGCCGACGGCCTTGGTCGCATGGCCCAGCGTTGCAGTATGGCGCTGATCGGTGGCGACACCACCCGTGGGCCGTTGAGCATCACCGTGACCGTGTTCGGCCGTGTGCCGGCAGGCCAGGCGCTGCGCCGCAGTGGCGCCCGGCCGGGTGATCTGTTGTGCGTCGGTGGTTTTCTGGGTAACGCGGCAGGTGCCTTGCCGCTGGTGCTGGGCGAGCGCGAGGCGGCCGCCGATGTGGCCGCGCCGCTGCTGGCGCATTACTGGTCGCCGCTGCCGCAACTGCAGCTGGGCGAGCGCCTGCGTGGCCTGGCCACGGCGGCACTGGACATCTCCGACGGGTTGCTGGCCGATTGCGGGCATATCGCCAAGGCGTCCGGCGTGGCGCTGGAGGTGAACCTGGCGCAGGTTCCCGTGTCTGCTCCCTTGCAGGCGTTTCTTGGCCGTGATGCGGCAGTGCACGCGGCACTCACCGGTGGCGACGACTACGTGCTGGCGTTCACCCTGCCGGAATGCGCGCTTTCATCCCTGGCCGACCAGGTGCACGTCATCGGCCGTGTGCTGGAAGGCCAGGGCGTGACCCTGCGCGACCCGCAGGGCCAGGACATCACCCCCGTGCAACGGGGCTATCAACATTTCAGGGAGTCACCGTGACCGACCACCCCAACCAGGTGCCTGCGGAGTTCGTTCCGCCTTCGGTCTGGCGCAACCCGTGGCACTTCATCGCGTTCGGCTTCGGCTCCGGCACCCTGCCCAAGGCCCCGGGTACCTGGGGCTCGCTGGTGGCGTTGCCGTTCATCCCGCTGTGGCAGATGCTGCCCGACTGGGGCTACTGGCTGCTGCTGGGCATCAGCATGCTGTTCGGCGTGTGGCTGTGCGGCAAGGTGGCCAACGACTTGCGCGTCCACGACCACGAAGGCATTGTCTGGGACGAGATCGTCGGCATGTGGATCACCCTGTGGCTGGTGCCGGAGGGCTGGCAATGGCTGCTGGCGGGGTTCCTGATGTTCCGCTTCTTCGACATCCTCAAGCCGTGGCCGATCCGCTGGATCGACCGCCATGTGCATGGCGGCTTCGGGATCATGCTCGACGATATCCTGGCCGGCGTGTTCGCCTGGCTGGGCATGCAGGTGCTGGTGTGGGCGGTGGCCTGAAACAGGGAGCGTTGTGATGGGGTTCAGGACGGTATTGCTGGCAGTGATGCTGCTTGTCGCGGGTTCCGGCGCCATGGCCCGGGAGGCGCCGACGCAGGTGCGCCTGGTCAGCGAGGAATGGCTCGACTACACCAACAAGGACGGCACCGGGCTGGCCTGGGACGTGATGCGCAAGGTGTTTGAGCCGGCTGGCGTCAAGCTCAAGCCGCAGAGCGCGCCGTACAGCCGTGCGGTGGGCTTGGTCAAGCGTGGCGAGGCGGATGCTTGGGTGGGCTCCTACAAGGAGGAGAACCCCAACAACCTCTACCCGCGCTGGCATTTCGACATGGACCATATCTACGCCCTGGGCCTGGCCAGCAAGCCGGCCCCCACCCTGGACAACATCGGCCAGTTCCGCCTGGCCTGGGTGCGGGGCTACGACTACGGTAGTTACTTGCCTAATGCCAAGAACTTCCGCGAGATCCAACGCCGTGAGGGTATCCTGCCGATGCTCGAGCATGACCGGGTGGATTTCTACATCGATGCCGAGACCGAGGTGAACTACGTGCTCGGCCAGGCGCCCGACCCCAAGCAGTTCAAGCTCACCCATGTGGCCGAGTTGCCGTTGTACCTGGCATTCGCCGACAGCGAACAGGGCAAGGCCCTGCGCGACCTGTTCGACCGACGCATGGAGGTGCTGGTGCGCAATGGCGAGCTGAAACCGATCTTCGAGCGCTGGAAGCAGCCGTATCCGTTCACCAACGACAGCCAGCCTCATTAGTGTCACAAGATTGGACGCCGACCCTGTAGGAGCCGGCTTGCCGGCGAACACCGGCGTAGCCGGTGCCCTTCACCACGTTGCCTGGTTCGCCGGCAAAGCCGGCTCCTACAGGCGGTCCTCAACCCTGAAAACAGCGGTACGAGGGTTAATGGCGCCTCTACAAGCATCGAACTTTTCGATCTTAAGCCGCGATATTCAGCCTGCGCACCTGCGCCGGGCTGCTGATACAATCGGCCGATCTGAATATTCCTACTTTCCAGGAGCACAACGTGCCCGTCGTCTTTGTCGCCGCCTCCAAACTCCCGACTCCCTTTGCGATCTTCACCATGCATGGCTTCCTCGATGAAGCCACCGGCCGTGAGCATGTGGTGCTCAGCCTGGGTGACATCGCGGACGGCGAGCCGGTGCTGGGGCGCCTGCACTCCGAGTGCCTGACTGGCGATGCCCTGTTCAGCCAGCGCTGCGACTGCGGCTCGCAATTGGAGGCCGCGCTGCAAGCCATCGCTCGTGAGGGCCGTGGCGTGCTGCTGTACCTGCGCCAGGAAGGCCGTGGCATCGGCTTGCTGAACAAAATCCGCGCCTACGAACTGCAGGACGGCGGCGCCGACACCGTCGAGGCCAACGAGCGCCTGGGCTTCGCCGCCGACCAACGCGACTACGCCATGTGCCTGCCCATGCTCGAGCACCTGGGCGTGAAGTCGCTGCGCCTGATGACCAACAACCCGCGCAAGGTCAAGGCATTGACCGACATGAGCATCAAGGTCGCCGAACGCGTGCCGCTGCACACCGGCCACAACCCGCACAACCGCCTGTACCTGGCCACCAAGGCCGACAAGCTTGGCCACATGATGGGCAACAAGCACCAAGGCGAGGTGCCCCAGGCGTGACCCGCGGCGAGGTGAAGCGCCGGCTGGCCTTGGCCTGGTGGCAGTACCTGGCCGTGGGCCTGGTGCCGTTGCCGGTGATGGCCTGGGCGTTCGGCGGTGGCGAACCGCTGATCCCGGTGTTGGCGATGCCGTTGTTCATCGCCGGGGCCGCGACCATGTTCCTCAGCCTGCCACGTTTCGGCGCTTACAAACGGGCACTGATCGCCACCGACAAGCAACTGGGCACACCGGAAGAACCCGGTGCCTGGATCGAGCTGGCCAGGGTGCGGCGCCTGGCCATGTTGTTCGCCTGTTTCCCGGCCTGGGTGGCGGCGCTGTCGGTACTGGTGGGGCTTGAGGCGGTGCCGCAGATCCTGCTGGCACTGTCCACTGTGGTGATCTTGTACCTCTACCGCATTCCGCGTCAGTTGGGCTGATGCGGGCACTGCTGGCCGGTGTTGCGCTGCTGTGCTTCGGCACCTTGGCCGAGGCGGCGCCGCGCGTGATCAGCTTGGCGCCGTCGATGACCGAGATCGTGCTCGAGCTGCAGGCCGGTGACCTGCTGGTCGGCGTGCTCGATGGCGGCGAACGTCCGCAGGCACTGGCCCGTCTTCCTTCCGTCGGCCGCCATGGCCAGCTCGACATGGAGCGTCTGCTCAGCCTCAAACCCGATCTGCTGCTGCTCTGGCCCGGGAGCGTGGCACCGGCCCAGCGCGACCAGCTCAGGCGCCTGGGCATCGCCACGTTCAGCGGCGAGCCCGGCGACCTTGACCAGTTGATCGACCAAATCGACAGCATCGCCCAGCGCCTCGGACGTGACGAGCAAGGCCGTGTCTATGCCGCTAGCCTGCGTGAGCGGCTGGATGCGCTACGGGAACGCTACCGGCGTGAAACACCGCTGCGGGTGTTCTATCAGGTCTGGGACAAGCCGCTGTACACCCTGGGAGGGCATCAGGTGGTCAGTGATGCCTTGCGTGTCTGCGGGGCGCACAATGTGTTCGATGACCTGACCCAGCCCGCGCCGCAAGTCAGCGTGGAGTCGGTACTGTTGCGCGATCCCGAGGTGATCCTGGCGGGTGATCCGGCGCAGTTGGCCAGCTGGCGCCACTGGCCGCAGCTGAGCGCCGTGAAGGGTGAGCGCTTGCTGGTGGTGCCGGACAAGGGGCTTGAGCGGCCCAGCGGGCAGATGATCGAAGCCACCGCCCGCTTGTGCGCGTTGCTCGAGGCTAGAGCGCCGGTGTCCAGGTGACGCTCAGCAGCCAGGTGCGGCCTTCCTCGCGATAGCCGTACTGGCTGCCATCGAAGCTGTACAGGGCGCGGCTGTAAGCCTTGCCCAGCAGGTTGTCGAGCTTCAGTTCCAGGCGAACCTCGTCGGTTGCCGCCCAGCCCCCGCGCAACCCAAGCAGGCCATAGCCGCCCAGCGCATTGCGATTGGCCTCGTCATCGTAACTACCGCTCACCGCCTGCCAACTGCCCCCCACGCTGAAGCGTTCGAACTGTCGATCCAGGTCCAGGCTCAAGGTTCGTCGGGCGCGGCGGGCGAGGGTGTGCCCGGTGTCTCGGTCGCGTGGGTCGATCAGGGCCAGGCCCAGTTGGCTGCGCCATTCGCCCCACTGCTGCTCCAGGCCCAGCTCGAAGCCGTTGATCCGGGCTGATGCCACGTTGCGGGGGATGGAGCCTGCGCCGAAGATGATCGCGTCACGCAGGTCGGTGCGGTAAAGCGAAGCCTCCAGGCGACTTTCTTTGCTCAGTTGGCTGCGCCATTGCAGCTCGTAGCTTTTCGAGCGCTCGGGGTCGAGGTTCGGGTTGCTGTACTGCGGGTAATAGAGGTCGTTGAACGTCGGTGCACGGAAGCCTTCGCTGTAGGACAGCAGCACATCATTGTCGGTATTGACCGGGAGCGTGAGACTGCCGCTCCAAGTGGTTTGGCCGCCGAACTGCTGGTTCTGGTCGCGACGCACGCCCAGTTCGGTGGAGAAGTGTTCACCGGCAAATCGATGCTGGATGAACACCGCGCGGTTGAAGCGGCTGTCCTCGGTGAAATCGGTGCTGGCATGGACGCGATCCTGGTACCAGTCGGCACCCACCAGCAGGTTGTTGCGCTCATCCACGACAAAATCGTTCTGCCAGGTCGCCTGGTCGCGATAGGTGTTGAACACGAAGCGCTCGTCACTGAGCTTGTCGCGTTTGTCGTCGCGGTTCTCGCTATGGCCCAGCTCCAGGCGCGAGTGCCAGGCATCGGTGAGCTGGGCATCGAAGTAGGTGCCCAGGCTACTGACCGCGAAATCGGTGTAGGGCTTCTGGCCAACGCTCTGGAAGGTGGCCATGTCGAAGCGGCCGAATGGGTTGTCGTACTCGCTGCGCCCGTGACTGTCGAGCAGGTTCAGGCCTGCCTCGAAACGCTCATTGAAGGTGTGGCTCAGGCTGAGGTTGAGCGCGCGGTTGCGATAGGCGTCATGGTCGCTATCGCTGGCATATGACGGCCCGGTGGAGTCGATGCCGGCCGTTTCGTCCAGGCTGGCGCCGAGGTTGAAGCGCGTTGCGCCATTGCCACCGGACAGGCCCAGGCTGCGCTGCCAGGTCTGGTTGCTGCCGGCCGCCAGGCGCAGGCGCGGCTGCAGGCCCTGGCTGCTGCCACGGCGGGTGAAGATCTGGATCACCCCGCCGATGGCGTCGCTGCCGTACACCGCCGAGCGCGAGCCGCGCAGCACTTCCACCCGCTCGATCTGGTCGATGTCGAGGAATTGCAGGCCGCTGTCGCCGGACGTGGCGTTGGCGATGCGCACGCCGTCGACCAGCACCAGGGTCTGGGCGGCCTTGGTGCCGCGCACGAAGATGCCCGGCAGGCTGCCGCGACCACCCGTTGGCGCGGCCTGAACACCAGGCACCCGGGTGAGCAGGTCGGTGACGCTGGACGGTTGCAGGCGGTCGATGTCGCTGCGGGTGAAGACCGTGTTGGCGGCGCTGGTGGCGCTGCGCGACTCGACCTGGCGGCTGGCGCTGATCAGTACGTCGGGGAGCTTGAGGGCATCGTCACGGGTGGGTTCGGCGGCCAGGGCGGCGGCGGGGAGGCAGAGCAGGGTGGTGAGGGTTGGAATCTTCATGGGCGACTAAAGTTGTTCGCCGGCAAGCCGGCTCCTACGGGAGATCGCCTGTAGGAGCCGGCTTGCCGGCGAAAGGGCCTAAAGGCCGAGCTTGGTCATGCGGGCCTTGACCGAGGCTTCGATCCCGGCCGCGTCCAACCCACACTCGGCCAGCATCTGCGCAGGCTTGGCATGCTCGACATAGATATCCGGCAGGCCCAGGTGCAGCAGCGGCTTGACCACGCCCTCGCGGGCCAGGAACTCGCCCACGGCAGCGCCTGCGCCGCCCATGATGGCGTTCTCCTCGATGGTCACCAGCAGTTCGTGGTTGGCGGCCATCTCCAGCACCAGCGCCTCGTCCAGCGGTTTGACGAAGCGCATGTCGACCACGGTGGCGTCGATCTGCTCGGCTACTTGCAGGGCCTCGGTCAGCTGCACGCCGAACACCAGCAAGGCGACCTTGCTGCCCTGGCGGCGGACCACGCCCTTGCCGATTTCCAACGGCTCCAGGTCACCACTGATCGGCGCATTCGGGCCAGTGCCGCGTGGGTAGCGCACGGCGGCCGGGCCTTTGTAGTGGTGGCCGGTGCTGAGCATCTTGCGCAGTTCGTTCTCGTCGCTCGGGGTCATCACCAGCATGCCGGGGATGCAGCGCAGGTACGACAGGTCGTAGGCGCCGGCATGGGTCGGGCCATCCTCGCCGACCAGGCCGGCGCGGTCGATGGCGAACAGCACGTCGAGGTCCTGCACCGCCACGTCGTGGATCAGCTGGTCGTAGGCGCGCTGCAGGAAGGTGGAGTAGATCGCCACCACCGGCTTGGCGCCCTCGCAGGCCATGCCCGCGGCAAAGGTGACCGCATGCTGCTCGGCGATGGCGACGTCGAAGTAGCGCTCGGGGTAGCGTTCGCTGAAGTCGACGAGGTCCGAGCCTTCCTTCATCGCCGGGGTGATACCCACCAGGCGGTTGTCGGCGGCGGCCATGTCGCACAGCCACTGGCCGAATACGGCGGAGTACTTCGGGCCGCTCGGTTTTTTCGGCGCGACCGGCTTGTCGGCCGGCTCCAGCTTGGTGATGGCGTGGTAGCCGATCGGGTCGACCTCGGCCGGGGCGAAACCCTTGCCTTTCTTGGTGACCACATGCAGGAACTGCGGGCCCTTGAGGTCACGCATGTTGCGCAAGGTGGCAATCAGCGTGGGCAGGTCGTGGCCGTCGATCGGGCCGATGTAGTTCCAGCCCAGCTCTTCGAACAGGGTGCCGGGCACCAGCATGCCCTTGGCGTATTCTTCGGTGCGGCGGGCAATCTCCCAGGCGCCGGGCAGGCGCGACAGCACTTTCTTGCTGCCTTCGCGCATGCTCGCGTAGGTGCGGCTGGAGAGGATCTTGGCCAGGTAGTTCGACAGGCCGCCGACGTTGCGCGAGATCGACATGTCGTTGTCGTTGAGGATGACCAGCATGTTGGCATCCACTTCCTGCGCATGGTTCAGCGCCTCGAAGGCCATGCCGGCGGTCAGCGCGCCGTCGCCGATCACCGCGATCGACTTGCGCGGGTCGTTCTGCAGGCGGGCGGCGATGGCCATCCCCAGGGCGGCGCTGATCGAGGTGCTGGAATGGCCGACACCGAAGGTGTCGTACTCGCTCTCGCTGCGCCGCGGGAAGGCGGCGATGCCGTCCTTCTGGCGCAGGCTGAGCATACGGTCACGGCGGCCTGTCAGGATTTTGTGCGGGTAGGCCTGGTGGCCGACGTCCCACACCAGCCGGTCATCCGGGGTGTCGAAGACGTAGTGCAGGGCGATCGTCAGCTCGATGACGCCCAGGCCCGCACCGAAATGCCCACCGGTCTGCCCCACGGTATAGAGCAGGTCCTGGCGCAGCTCGTCGGCCAGGGTCTCCAGGTCGGCTTCGGCCAGGCGGCGCAGGCCGGCGGGCGTGTCGGCGCGGTCCAGCAACGGCGTGACCGGGCGTTCGCGGGGGATCTCTTGAAACGTCGTGGGCATCAGGCGTGTCGTTATAGGTGTGAAGACGCGGCAGTTTACCCCATTGTGGGAAAAGCTGCCCATTCGGACGGGTGTGCAGAAAGCTCAATGCGACACGGATCCTGTAGGAGCGGCCTTGTGCCGCGAAAGGGCTGCGTAGCGGCCCCAGGATTTCAGCGTTGACGCAAAGATTGCCGGGGCCGCTTTGCGGCCCTTTCGCGGCACGAGGCCGCTCCTACAGGGTGTCTCTCAGGCCTTAGTGGCGGCGTTCGACGATGTAGCGGGCCAGGGCCCGCAGCGGCTCGGCGTTCTCGCCAAGGCCTTGCAGCGCCGCCAGCGCCTGGTCGCGCAGTTCCAGGGCGTAGGCCTTGGCCGCTTCCAGCCCCAGCAGCGCCGGGTAGGTCGGCTTGTCGCGGGCGATGTCGGCGCCCTGGCGCTTGCCCAGGGTGGCGGTGTCGCTCTCCACGTCGAGGATGTCGTCCTGCACCTGGAAGGCCAGGCCGACGGCCTGTGCATAAACCTGCAGGGCATCGAGTTGGGCCGGCTCGGCGCGGGCGCTGGCCAGGGCACCAAGGCGCACGCTGGCTTCGATCAGCGCGCCGGTCTTGTGCCGGTGCATGTATTCCAGGGCCTGTTGGTCGAGCTTGACGCCCACCGAACCCAGGTCGATGGCCTGGCCGCCGACCATGCCGGCGGGGCCGGCGGCCTTGGCCAGGGCCTGGACCATTTGCAGGCGGATACCGTCGGCCAGCGCGCTCAGGCGCGGGTCGAGCAGGGCGCTGAAGGCCAGGCTCTGCAGGCCGTCGCCGGCAAGGATGGCGCACGCCTCGTCGAAGGCCTTGTGGGTGGTCGGCTGGCCACGGCGCAGGTCATCGTCGTCCATCGCCGGCAGGTCGTCGTGGACCAGCGAATAGGCGTGGATCAGTTCCACCGCGCAGGCGGCGCCGTTGGCCTGTTCGGCCGGGGCGCCCAGCGCTTCGCAGGCGGCGTAGGCGAGCAGCGGACGCACACGTTTGCCGCCGTTCATCACGCTGTAGCGCATGGCGGCATAAAGGCGTTCGAGTTCTTTCGAGGGGGCCTGGAACAACGGTTCCAGGGCGGCATCGACCCGCGCCTGGGCGCTTTGCTGGTACTGGGCGATCATGCCTCGGGCTCCGCGTCGAACGGCTGGGCGGCCAGTTCACCGTCGCGCTCCAGCAGGATCTGCACCTTCTGCTCGGCCTGGGCCAGGGCGCCCTGGCAATCGCGGGTCAGGGCGATGCCTTGCTCGAAGGCGGCCAGCGACTCTTCCAGCGACAACTCGCCGTTCTCCAGGCGCTCGACCAGGGCTTGCAGGTCGGCGAGGGACTGTTCGAAATCGATGGAGGCTTTTTTGCGGGCCATGGCGACGGTCTCGGTGGTATTCAGAACGGCGCGACACTAGCAGAGCGGGGCAGGGGGAGCAAATTGCCCGGGCCTATCGTTCGTCGCATTTTGTTGCACTTGTCTGCGGCGAACCATCTTGCATTCTGTGCGATAGCCGCATTGTGAGGGTGCAGGCCCTCTGCCATAATCCGCGCGCTCTGGCCTGCGGGCCAGCAGCCCTCCCTTCCTGATGTCACGTAACGGACTACGTTGTGAGCTTCCTTTCGATCGAATTCGGCCTCTGTTTCACGCTGTTCTTCATGCTTTATTGGTGCCTGTGCTGGAGCGTGCGGTTGCAGAACCTGCTGCTGCTGGCGGCGAGTTATGGCCTGGTGGCGAGTTTCAGCCTGCAATCGCTGTACATCCTGCTGGGCTACAGCACGCTGGTGTACCTGCTCGGATTGTTGGCGGGGCGCCACCCCGGGCGCTGGTTCAACGGCGTTCTGCTGCTGACCCTGGTGCTGGGATGTTTCTACCTGTTCAAGTACCAGGAGTTCTTCGTCGGCGGTATCCAGGCCGCGCTGGCCAGTGCCGGGCTTGAGGTATCGCTGCCGCTGCTGGAAGTGCTGGTGCCGATCGGCCTGTCGTTCTATGCGTTCCATTCGGTCAGCTACTTGGTGTCGATCAGCCGCCGCGAGCTGGCGCCCGCCGCACCGCTGGACCTGGCCCTGTACCTGGCGTTCTTCCCCAGCCTGGTGGCCGGCCCGGTCAACCGCGCCCTGCACATGCTGTCGCAGATCCGCCCGCAGGCCATGCGCCAGGTGCTGGAGCCACAGCGTGCCCTGGGGCTGATCGCCATGGCGGTGGTCAAGCTGTTCTTCCTCAGTGCGTGGCTGGGCAGCGAGTGGGTCGATCCGGTGTTCGACACGCCCGGCAGCGCCACGCCCGAGCAGGTGCTGCTGAGCGTCTATGGCTACAGCTTCCTGATCTATTTCAACTTCAGCGGCTACACCAACCTGGTGACCGGTATCGCGCTGTTGCTGGGTTTCCGCCTGCCGGACAACTTCGACGCGCCCTATGCCGCGCACAACCTCAAGGAGTTCTGGGGGCGCTGGCACATCAGCCTGTCGCGCTTCATCCGTGACTACGTCTACATCCCGCTGGGCGGCAACCGCAAAGGCGTGTGGCGCGGCAACCTGAACATGCTGCTGGCGATGCTGGTGTCCGGCCTGTGGCATGGGGCGAGCGTGAACTTCATCATCTGGGGCGCGCTGCATGGCGTGGGCCTGGCTATCTCCAAGCTGTTCAATCAATTGCTGCCGGGCTTCGAGCGTTTGCCCGGCGCCGGGTTGCTGGCACGCTTGATGACCTTCCACTACGTGGCGTTCGCCTGGATCTTCTTCCGCAGCCCGACGTTGGACGGCGCGGTCGAGATGCTCGGTGACATTGCCCAGCTCAGCCTGGCAGGCCTGAACAGCGCCACCGGCGTGATGCTGTTGGCCTGCGTGCTGTTCGTGGCCAGTTACCCATTGTTGCTGGCGCTGTTGCGCCAGAGCGGGACTGCGTTCCAGCGCTTGCCGTGGCAGCTGTACCCGATCCCGCTCGGGGTTGGTGTGTCGCTGGTGATTTTTGCTTCGCAGTCGGGCGTGCCGGGGTTCATTTATGCAAGCTTCTGATAGCCGTCAGTTGTTCCAGGTACAGATGGGCGCCGCTCGCGCGCTGTATGCGATCGTGGTCACCACCGCGCTGTTGTTCTGGCTGAACCAGGATTCGATCAAGCTCTATTGCCAGCAGAAGTACCACGAGAGTTGCGAGATCCCGCTGCTGGGGCAGATGCCGGCCTGGCGTTTCGGGGCTCAGTTGACCCTGGCGCTGGAAGAGCAACGTGACCGCCTGATCGAACAGTGGCAGCCGCTCGAGCAGGTGGCCGAGGCGCCCGCTGCCGAGGTGTTGCCTGAATCGGTGCCGGTAGTGACCGTCAATCTGGAAACCCCGGCGGCCTTGGCCAAGCCATTGCCGCCCGCAGTCGCCCACCCGCCCGTGCACAACGCACCCGCGCCAGTGCATGCCCCGGCACCGGTCCCGGTCGCGCAGCCGGTGGTTGCCGCGGTCGCACCTGTACCGACCGTGCTGCAACCGGGCAAGGTCGCGGCCCTGGCCGCAGGCGACGATGTGTTCCTGGTGGGGGATTCGCTGATGCAGGGCGTGGCGCCGCACCTGGCCAACACCCTGCGCAAGCGCTACCAGATTCGCACCGTCAACCTCAGCAAGCAGAGCACCGGGCTGGCCTATCCAGGCTTCTTCAACTGGCCCAAGACTGTGGCCGAAACCCTCGACCACGAGCCGAACATCCGCCTGATGGTGGTGTTCCTCGGCCCCAACGACCCCTGGGACATGCCCCAGGGCAAGGGCAAGCCGTTCCTGCGCTTCAAGTCGCCGGAGTGGGAAGTCGCCTACCGCGCCCGTATCGACGCGATCCTCGAGCAAGCCCGCGCGCACAACGTGCAGGTGCTGTGGGTCGGCCCGCCTAATATGGAGAAGGCGCGGCTGTCCACGGCCATGAATTACCTCAGCGGGCTGTACCAGGAACAGACTGCGCTGTTCGGCCAGCACTATGTCTCGGCCAACCCGATCCTCGGCTATACCGACGATGCTTTCTCGTACACGGTGCGGACTTCGGAGGGCAAGCGGGTCAAGGTGCGGGTCGACGACGGCATTCATTTCACCATCACAGGCCAGAAGATGATCGCCGAACAGGTGTTGTCGCTGATCAGCTTCCCGGGCCTGACCGTTACAGGACATTGAGATGCGCCAATGGCATCACCTGCTGGGCCTGGCCCTGCTGATCAGCGCCGCGCCGGGTTGCAGCACCGGCGCCAACAGTGTGGCCGCCCAGCCCGTGGCGCGGCCCGCTGCCGCGCCGGTTGCGCGCCAGGAGGGCAATGTCGCCTTGCTCGCCGGCAAGCTGCGCAATGCCGGCCGGGCGCCGGTTTCCATCGTCCAACTGGGTGACTCGCACACCGCCGCCGACCTGTTCAGCGGTGAGCTGCGTCGCTTGCTGCAGGCGCGCTACGGCGACGGTGGCATCGGTTTGGTGCCGGCTTCGCCGGTGCCGGGGATTCGCAACGACCGGGTGATCATCAAGAGCGAGAAGCGCCAGTGGGAACTGGTGTCGGCGCGTAACCAGCAGAGCAGCCAGTTCCCACTCGGGGGCTACCTTTCGCTGCCCCAGGCCAAGCGTTCCAGCGTGATGATCCAGGCGCGTGACCCAGACAGCCACCGCTACAAGATTTCGGCGCTTTACCAGTCCAGTGGCACGGCCTCGCTGCTGGCCAACGGCGGCCAGCGCCGGGTGCTGCCGGCGAGCAATGGCCAGTGGCGGTTCAGCCCGGCGTTCACCAATGTCGGGCTGCCGGTGCAGTTGGCGGTGGAGGGCGGCAACGTCGCGCTGGGGGGCTGGTATATCCAAGGGCAGAAGAACGCCGGTGTGACCTACTCGACCCTGGGCATCAACGGTGCGCGCCTTGAGGTGGTGGACAAGTGGCAGTCTGGGTGGCGCGACAGCCTCAAGGCGGTGGCGCCGGACCTGGTGATCCTCGCCTATGGCACCAACGAGGCGTTCGACGACACGCTTGACCTGGGGCTTTACCAGGCGCAGTTGGATGCGACGCTCAGCAACCTGCGCAAGGACCTGCCACGGGCGGCGATCCTGCTGGTCGGGCCACCGGATTCGATCAAGCAGCGCAAGGCGGGCAGTTGCGCGGCGCGCCAGCCGCGGCCGCTGGCGTCGGTGATTCGCATCCAGAAGCAGATGGCGCAGCAGCACAAGGCGCTGTTCTGGGATTGGCAGGCGTTCATGGGCGGGCCGTGCTCGATTGCCGGGTGGCAGGCGGGTGGGTTGGCGCGGCCGGATCTGGTGCACCTGACGGCGGATGGTTACCGCAAGAGTGCGGCGGGGTTGTATGAGTTTATCAAGGGGCCGTTGGGATTGCGTTGACGTCAGCTAGATCGGCGTTGGATTTGAGTCTGCTGGGGCTGCTTTGCAGCCCTTTCGCGGCACAAGGCCGCTCCTACAGGGGATCACCGTCTCCTGTAGGAGCGGCCTTGTGCCGCGAAAGGGGCGCGAAGCGCCCCCAGCATTGGTAGCCGTCAGACATTTCCGAATCTGAAACAAAATCCTTCAGCCAGTTAGCGCTTGGGACCTATCCTACGCGCCTGCCGGAAGGCTCTGAATTGGCTGGGAAATGCCCCGGGGGTAACGTCGCTGGGTCGTCAAATTTGGCGACCGGGTGTGAGAAGCCCGTTGTGTTTCTAGATTCAGGTTGCCTGTAATGGCAGCCGTGCGCGTGCAGGCTTCGGTCTGGCCGTGGTGTCTGGAACACGGTCTTCTCACCTCGCGTACGGCTGCCACCCTTGTCTGTGAGAAGGATGCCGGTGGTTGCTCTAGAATCCATTTCCAGAGTGACAACAATGAAAAAGATCGTCCCAGATCCACCTTACCCAATTCCTTTCGTCGCCATCATCAGCGACCTCCCTCCCGATGAGGCCATGGCCCACGCCAACAAGCTGATGCACACCCTCAGCGACACCATTAACGCCTACACCCACTGCCCACGCGACGAGCGCCTGGACGTGATGATGGACAGCGCCGAAATCCTCGCTCAACTGGTCATCGCGTTGGTCCGCCACGCCCGGGCCAAGGGGGCGCCGGTATGAGTGACGACCACAAGCCCGGCCCGACCCAGGGCACGACCACCTGCCTCGAGATCTTCCGTATCCAGCCGGGCATTCCTTTCGATCACGCCTTCAGCGACCTGTCGGTGCTGCTCGGGTGCGTGGCGCATTTCACCACCGAGGCCGAGATGGAGGGCGATCTCATGGCTGCCAGCGCCGCGCGGATTCTCAGCGGGCTGGCCAAAGGGCTGATCGATGACATGGAGTTGGGGTTGAATCGGTAGCGGTGACCGGGGGCTGCTGCGCAGCCCTTTCGCGGCACAAGGCCGCTCCTACAGACGATCGTGATTCCCTGTAGGAGCGGCCTTGTGCCGCGAAAGGGCCGCGCAGCGGCCCCAGGATGGCTCAGGCGATCTCTGCTTCCAACTCAACCATCGCCTCGCGATACCGCGCCAGCTCTTCGATGGTCAGCACCGGCAGGTTGTACTGGCGTGCATACACCGCCACCTCCTCACCCCGGGCCATGCTGCCATCGGGGTTCATCAGCTCGCACAGCACCGCCGCCGGGCGCAGGCCGGCCAGGCGCGCCAGGTCCACCGAGCCTTCGGTGTGGCCACGGCGGGTCAGCACGCCACCGTCACGGGCGCGCAGCGGGAACACGTGGCCCGGGCTGACGATATGGCGCTCCTGCGCGGTGGAGCGCAGCGCGGCTTCGATGGTGGTGATGCGGTCCTGCGCCGACACGCCGGTGCTGACCCCTTCGGCCGCTTCGATGGTGACGGTGAAACCGGTGCCATGGCGGGCCTGGTTGTTCTGCACCATCGGCGCCAGCTGCAGGGCATCGACAGTGGCTTCGTCCAGGCACAGACAGACGATGCCGCTGCAATCGCGGATCATCATGGCCATGGTCTGCAACGACAGGTTCTCGGCGGCGGCGACGATGTCGGCTTCGTCCTCGCGGTCGTCGTCGTCGAGCAGCAGCACGGGGCGCCCGGCCTGGAAGGCGGCGATGGCGGCGCTGACGTTAGGGAATTGCTGGTTGAGCAAGGTGGACATGAAACGCTCCTCGTGAATGATCGATGAACGTCTCGGGGCGAACAAAATGCGCGCGCAAGGGCGCCTCGGCGGCCCCTGCCAAACGCCTTCTTTCATCCGGACTATGACCGTCGGCCCTGGAATCTCACCAGATCTGCTGACCCCCGGCATGGCCGGGGCGCTCGCGGGCTCATCTTTCGATTTACCGCCGGTGGGGACTTTCACCCCGCCCTGAAGACCGGCCAAGCATACAGCACGCTGCCAGCATGCTGGCAAGCCCTACGACTTTAGTTGCTGCCAGTCCAGCCCGAACCGCGCCAGGTACTTGCGCAGGCGGTCGGCGTCGTTGGGGTTGGCCTTTTCCTGGCGCGACACCGCGAACAGCTGGCGCCCGGCCTCGGACAAGCTCGGGGCGCGGCGGCACACGTCCAGCACCGCCTGTAGCTGCACCTGGTCGAACAGGTCCAGTTCGCGGCCGGCCAGCAGTGGCTCGACCACCTGCTCCAGGCCCCAGGCATAACTCAGCCGACCGATCTCTTCCGCGACCAGTGCTTCGTCGATGCGCCCGCTGTCGGCCAGGGTCGCCATGCGCGTGATCGACGCCGACAGCTCGCGGAAGTTGCCGGCCCAGCGCGCTTCGCTGGCATGGGCGAAGGCCAGGTAGCGGCGCTTGGCTTCGAGGTTGAAGCGCACCTGGCGCCCTTGTTCGCGGGCATGGCGCTGCAATTCGAAATCGAGGTTGGGCTCGATGTCCTCGCGGCGTTCGGCCAGGCCCGGCAGGGCGAAGGTCCACAGGTTGATGCGGGCGAACAAGTCCTCGCGGAACGAGCCGTCGGCGACCTTGGCGCGCAGGTCGCGGTGGGTGCCGGCGATCAGCTGGAAGTCGCTTTCCACCTCGCGGTCGGCGCCCAGTGGGAAGAAGCGTTTTTCTTCGATGGCCTTGAGCAGCATGGCCTGTTCGTCGGCGCCCAGCTCGCCAATTTCGTCGAGGAACAGCATGCCGCCGTCGGCGGCGCGCAGCAGGCCGTCGCGGGCGTTCTGCGCACCGGTGAAAGCGCCCTTGGCGTGGCCGAACAGGGTCGACATGGCGCCGTCGCCACGCAGGGTGGCGCAGTTCACTTCGATGAAGCGGCCGCCCAGCTGGTGGCGGCCGCGCTTGAGTTCATGGACGCGGCGGGCCAGGAACGACTTGCCGGCGCCGGTCGGGCCGACCAGCAGCATGGGGGCCTTCGAGCGCAGGGCGACCCGTTCGATCTGCTCGATGGTGCGGTTGAAGCCCGGGTTGCGCGTGGCGATGCCGGACTTGAGCAGCGACTGCCCTTCGACCTGCTCGCGGCGAAAGCGCGAGGCGATCGGGTCGTAGCGCGACAGGTCGAGGTCGATCAGGGTGGCGATGCCGGCCGGGTCACTGTTTTCGTCCTGCTTGCGCGAGGGCGAGGTCTGCACCAGGCGCGCCGGCAGGTAGCGCGCCTCGGTGAGCAGGAACCAGCAGATCTGCGCGACGTGGGTGCCGGTGGTGATGTGCACCAGGTAGTCCTCGCGCTCGGTGTCGAAGCTATAGCCGCTGGCAAAGTCGTGGAGGGCGCCGTAGACCTCCTCGAAGTCCCATGGGTTGCGCAGCGCCAGTGGGTGCAGGCGCACCTCGGTGCCGGGCGAGACCTGCTGGATGTCGCCGCGAATACGGTCGGCCAGGCTCTGGTCGCGGGCACTGGGGCCGTGGATCAGTTCCAGGCGGTCGAGCGGCAGGTCGGGTTGCTGGCACAGGCCGATGGTTGGCCGCCACTTGTTCCAGCGCGCCGCGCCCTTGCCGTTGCGGTCGAGGGTGGTGCCGAGAAAACCGATGGCGACGAGGGGCTTGGTCATCCGTGATTATCCAGAAAGATAAATGTGTATCGCAGAATATACGAAAAACGTAATCGGTATGACCGGTGCAGTGCACCAGACTGTTCGTAAAATAAAAATAAATCGTTATAAATCAAATACTTAAAAAATATTTTATGACTCGGATGAAAACCTGGCACGCCGCTCGCTATATCCCTTTCGACCGCATCGCCAGGCAGGCCCTCGGGGCAGTGGATTTCAGTCCCCGCCGGTGCACGTACCCACCCTCAGGTGTCGGTGTCGTGCATGCCGCCGCCGCAACGACCGGTCTTTGCGGCGCAAGCCTTTGAACAGGCTTGCGAGGCGCTCGTCGGGCCCTGTCCCGACACTACCCTCCACGGTAGCTACAAACGCAACACCCGCAGGTGGGGCACAGGCAACGCAACCAGGGCCAGGATGGCCCGCTTTTGCGAAGGACGCCTGGGCCACCGCTGGCCCACCCGGCCCGTCGGCCGGGCCTGGCGCAACGATGGCGGCCGCCGGAGCAAACGCTCCCGGCCCCGGACTCCGCCAGGCTTCGCCCACGGCGCTCGGTGAGTCGGCGACCACCCGCAACCAAGGACATTGATAAAAGGATGAGCAAGATGAAACTGTTGAAACGCTTTGTGGTGAAGAAGAACGAACGCGGCCTGTTGATGAGCGAAGGTGACTTCGTGTCGGTCCTCGAGCCTGGCCAGTACCAGCGTTTCGACTGGCAAGACCGGCTGACGGTGAGCACCTTCAGCCTCCAATCCCCACTGTTCGACCACCCGCTGGCACAGTACCTGCGTGGGCATGAGCCAGCCTTGGTCGAGCAGCATTTCGAAACCATGGACTTGGCGCAGCACGAGGTTGGCCTGCGCTTCGAGGACGGCCGCCTGGTGGAGCTGCTGGCCCCCGATAGCCGCCGCCTGTACTGGAAAGGCCAGGTCGAGCATGGCTTGCAGCGTATCGACCTGAATCAGGGCCGGCGCCTGGACGATGAACTGGTGGTTCGCCTGAACCGCCCTGGCGTGGCCGGCACGGACCTGGTCCTGCTGGCGCTGGTGCCGGCCTTCCATGTCGGCGTGCTGAAGATCGACGGCGTGGTGGCCGGGTTGCTCCAGCCGGGCCGGCATGGCTACTGGCGCTGCGGTAGCCAGGTAGCGGTGGAGATGGTCGATACCCGCCTGCAGGCGCTGGAGGTGAACGGCCAGGAAATCCTCACCCGCGACAAGGTCAGCCTGCGCCTGAGCCTGGTGGCCAACTGGCGCTACACCGATGTGCTCGGCGCCCACGGGCAGATGAGCAAGCCGGTGGAGCACCTGTACCGCGAGCTGCAGTTCGGCTTGCGTGCGGCGGTGGGTACCCGCACCCTCGACGAGCTGCTGGAAGACAAGCAGTTCATCGACGGTAGTGTCGCCGAGTACCTGCAGGCGCAGTTGCCGGGCAGTGGCCTGGAGGTGGGCAGCCTGGGGGTGCGCGACATCATCCTGCCGGGCGAGATGAAGACCCTGCTGGCGCAGGTGGTGGAGGCGGAGAAGGCCGCCCAGGCCAACGTGATCCGGCGCCGCGAGGAAACCCAGGCGACCCGCTCGCTGCTCAACACCGCCAAGGTGATGGAAGGCAACCCGACGGCCCTGCGCCTGAAGGAGCTGGAAACCCTGGAGCGGGTGGCCGAGCGCATCGACCGGATTTCGGTGTTCGGTGGCCTGGATCAGGTATTGAATGGAATGGTCAGCCTCAAGGCGGGTTGACCCTTTGCGACATGACGTAGTGCAACAAGGAACAAGGCAATGAACATTCTCGAAGTGGCGGGCGGCAAGCCGATCAAACTGTGGACCGACGGTGTGCCGGTCGAGGACGACGCCCGCAAGCAACTGATGAACACGGCGAAGATGCCGTTCATCTTCAAGCACCTGGCGGTGATGCCGGACGTGCACCTGGGCAAGGGTTCGACCATCGGCAGCGTGATCCCCACCGTGGGCGCGATCATCCCGGCGGCGGTGGGCGTGGACATCGGTTGCGGCATGATCGCCGCGCGCACCTCGCTGCACGCCCGCGACCTGCCGGACAACCTGCATGGCCTGCGCACGGCCATCGAGAAGGCCGTGCCCCACGGCAAGACCTTCGGCCAGCGCGACCAGGGCGCCTGGGACAACGTGCCAAGCCAGGCCGACCAGGTGTGGAGCGGGCTCGCCGGGCGCTTCAAGGCCATCACCGAGAAGTACCCGCGACTGGAGAAGACCAACAACCGCCAGCACCTGGGAACGCTGGGGGGCGGCAACCACTTCATCGAAGTCTGCCTGGACGAGGCCGACCGCGTCTGGTTCATGCTGCACAGCGGGTCACGCGGCGTGGGTAACGCCATTGGCAACCTGTTCATCGAACTGGCCCAGGCCGACATGCGCCAGCATATGGTCAACCTGCCGGACCGCGACCTGGCGTATTTCGAGGAAGGCAGCCGCCACTTCGCCGACTACGTCGAGGCGGTGGAATGGGCGCAGGACTTCGCCCGGCATAACCGCGAGCTGATGATGCTGGCGGTGGTCGCCGCCACCCGCAGGGTGCTGGGAAGGCCGTTCGAGGCCAGCCTCGAGGCGGTCAACTGCCACCACAACTACGTGCAGAAAGAGCAGCACTTTGGCCGCGAGGTGCTGGTGACCCGCAAGGGCGCTGTGTCGGCGCAGAAGGGCCAGCTGGGCATCATCCCGGGCTCGATGGGCGCCAAGAGCTTTATCGTCCGCGGCCTGGGCAACGAGGAATCATTCTGCTCGTGCAGCCATGGCGCGGGCCGGGTGATGAGCCGCACCAAGGCCAAGAGCCGCTTCACCGTCGAGGACCAGCAGCGCGCCACCGCCCATGTGGAGTGCCGCAAGGACAAGGACGTGATCGACGAGATCCCGATGGCCTACAAGGACATCGATGCCGTCATGCATGCCCAGCGCGAGCTGGTCGAGGTTGTGCACACCCTGCGTCAGGTGGTGTGCGTGAAAGGTTGACCCCCTGTACAAGGATCGGGGCCATGAATCAGCAAGAACTGCATCCACTGTCTACAGCCATGCGCGAACGGGTGCTGGATGAATTGCAACGTATCGAGCGCGAGCACCAGGTGACGGTGCTCTACGCCTGCGAGTCCGGCAGCCGGGCCTGGGGCTTCGCCTCGCCGGACAGCGACTACGATGTGCGTTTCATCTACGTACCGCGTGCCGATTGGTACCTGCGCGTGGATGAGCCGCGTGATGTGATCGAGCGGCCCTTGAGCGATGAGCTGGACGTCAGCGGCTGGGAGCTGCGCAAGGCCCTGCGCCTGATGCGCGGCGCCAACCCCAGCCTGCTCGAGTGGCTGGGCTCGCCGCTGGTGTACCGCGCCGACGTCGAGGCTGCGCGAGGTTTGCAGGCGTTGGGTGATGAATGCTATTCGCCACGGGCGGTGCGTCATCATTACCTGTCGATGGCGCGCAAGAACCTGCGTGGCTATCTGCTGGGCGAGACGGTGCGCTACAAGAAGTACCTCTATGTGATCCGGCCATTGCTGGCGGTGCGTTGGATCGATCAGGGGCTGGGCATGCCGCCGACGGCGTTCCCGGCGTTGATGGCGCGCACCGTCGACGAGCCGGGCTTGCAGGCGGCGATCGATGCGTTGCTTGAGGTGAAGCGGCGTTCGGGCGAGGCCGAGCAGGGGCCGCGTGATGAAGTGCTGCATGCGTTCATCGAGGCGGAGCTCGAACGGGCCGACGGGGCGCAGGAGGTGCCGGTGGTGCGGGGGGAGACCGGCAGGTTGGATGCGTTCCTGCGCGAGACCGTCTGGCGGTTTTCGCAACCCGCACCTCTTTGATTTGGCGCGAGCTCTGTAGGAGCTCTGGCTCAGCACGTAGTGCAACGACGCCGGCAGCATCGGGCCGTGCCCCAGGCCTTCGAAGCGCTGGAAGGTCACTTGCAAGCCTTTCACCTTTTCCAGGTCGCCGAGCAATCCACGCATCGGGCGTTCGGCGTCACCCTCTACAGGCGCCCGTGGATTCGCCGGCTCGTCCGTGCCTCGCATCAGCAACAGGCGCGGGTGGCTTTCGCCCAGGCGCTGCTGCAATCCCGATGCCTCGCGCAGGATGGCGCCGTCGTTCCACCACAGCGAAGGGCTGGCCGCCGCGTAGTCGCTGAACATGCCGGGGCGAGTGAACAGCGCATGCAGCACCGCCAGGCCACCGTAGGAGTGCCCCCACAGTGTCTACTGGTGCGGGTCGATGGCGGCGACGCCGGCGACCATCGGGCGCATGCGTTGCTCCAGCAGGTCGAGGAACGCATCGACGCCACCACTGGGTTGGCCGCTCAGGGGATCGCGCTGTTCGGTCAGGCCGGGCACGTTGGGCGTGTAGTCGTAGGTGCGGGCATTGCGCTCGATACGCTGGTCGGTCTGGTAGCCGATGGCGACCAGCACCGGGGCCTGCCCGGCGGCGAGTTGCTCCAGCTGACGTGGTTGCAGGGCGCCGATGGCGGCATTGCCGTCGAGCATCCACAGCACCGGATGGCCGGTCGCGGGCGCCGGGCGCTTGGGTTCGCCGATCCACAGGCGGTAGTGGCGCTGGCCGTCCTGCGAGTCCAGGTCAAGGTGGCTGAAGCGGTAGGCGAGGTCCTGGCGTTGCAGCAGGGTGCTGTCCATCAACTGCTCGGGCTGGACCTGGGCGAAGGCCGTGGTGCTCATCGCCAGGGCCAGGAAAAGGGGTAGAAGCTTCATGTCGGTGTTCCTGATCTTTGCGAAACCCATGCAGGCTGCCCGGTTCAGCGGCGGATGACCACCTGCGTCTTGTCGTCGTTCACCTGTAGTCCGTAGGTCTGGGTGAGCATGGCCAGGGCCAGGGGCAAGTCATCGACGGGGAAGGTGCCGGAGACGCGCATTGTCCCCACCCTCGGATCACACGCCAATGGCCTTGTGGTGTAACGCATCATCTCCTGCGTCCACTGCGCCAGCGGCATGTCGTCTGCCAGCAATAGCCCGTTGCGCCACGCGATCAAGGCTTCGCTGGTCGCCTCGATGGGCCCTAGGCGGTCGTGGCTGAAACGCAGCTGCTGCCCGGCGCGGACGATGGCCTCATGGGGCGCGACGTGAACGGCGCCTTCGTAGACCGCGAGCAGGGTTTCCCCGGGCAGCTGGCGCACGCTGAAGCGGGTGCCCAGTGCGTGCAGGATGCCTTGTTCGGTCTGCACCTTGAAGGGTCTCGTGGGGACCTGCGGGTCGCTGGCGGTGACGATGTACAGCTCGCCGTGTTGCAACTGCAACAGGCGCAGGTCCCTCGTGAAACGCACATCCATGGTCGTGTCGCTGTTGAGCGAGACGCTGCCGCCATCTGCCAGGCGCACGTCCCGGCGCTCGCCCACGGCGGTCTGGTAGTGGCTGTCGGGCGCGCCACGCCGCCAGGCCCACCAGCCCAGCGGCGCGGCGCCGATCAACAACAGCAACCCGCGCAGCACGGTGCGCCGGTCGTGGCTCGTTGGCCGCGCCAGACTCTGCCTGGCCAGGGTCGGGGGCAGGGTGCCGAGGCGATCGAGCAGGCGCTGGGCGCGGTTCCAGGCACGTTCGTGTTCCGGGTCGGCTTGTCGCCACTGCGCCAGACGTGCCTCCTGTTCTGCGGTCAGCGGCCCTTCCTGCATCAATAGCAACCACGAGGCGGCCTGGGCGAGCACTGGGCGAGCGATCGATGTGTCAGTCATCGGGCATCTGGCTCAGGCAGGTCAGGTAGCCTTCGTGGATGTACTTCTTCACCGTCGGCAGGGCGATGTTCAGGGCCTGGGCGATGTCCTTTTGCTTCATGCCATCGAGGGTCGCCATCAGGAACGCCTGGCGCACGCGTGGGCGCAGGGTATCGAGCACGGCATCGATCTCGTGCAGGGTCTCGAGGATCACGCTTTGCTGCTCCGGGGAGGGATGCTCAGGCTCCGGGACCTGCGCCAGTGCTTCGAGCCAGGCCTGTTCGAGGGAATGACGACGGCGCCAGCTGACCAGCACGCAGTTGGCGATGCGGGCCAGGTAGGCGCGGGGTTGGCGCAGGGTGTCCGGCTGCGTGGCGTCGCGGCTGGTGAGCACACGCAGGAAGATGTCCTGGGCCAGGTCGTCGGCTACGCCATGCCCCCATGAGCGCAGCCGATACGCCAGCCAGCCGCGCAACCAGGTGTGATTCTCGAGGTACAGCGTCGTGACGGCGCAGGGGGCGGTACGCAGGGGAGGGTTTTCGAAGGCGGTCATGATGGGCTGAATCGAGGTTGTAATTACGCAAATGAAAACCATTATCACTGGTTTCTTTTGAATCACAAGCCTCCGATGAAAATACGAATCGAGTGCATATACCTTTTTCGATCTCGTGCGACAGAAAGGGTAGAAGCCCGCATCGAGTGCCGGGCGCAAATCCTACGAGCGAGAAAAGCATGCCCGCAGTACGTCGGCTTTCCCCTGTTTCGCGCCCCTTGCAGCGTCCGTCCCCGATCAGTTTCGCCGTGCGCTGCGCGATGCTCGGCTGCCTGATGGCAGGCGGCGCTTCCCTGGCCCAAGCCGCTGGCGCGGCGACCAGCGTGGCCACGCGCCTGGACGACGCCACGCTACGCGACTACGACATCGGCCAAGGCCCGCTGGGGACTTCGCTGGGGGTGTTCGCCAACCAGTCCGGCCTGCTGCTGTCCTATGACCCCGAGCTGACCCGGGGGCGTGCGGCGCCATCGCTCAAAGGGCGCTACACGGTGCTGGAAGGTGCGCGACGCCTGCTGGCGAACACCGGGCTGCAATTGCTGCCGAGCGCGTCGGGCACCTACATCCTGGCGCCGCAAGCCCGGGCGTCGTCCACCGCCACCGAGTTGAGCGCGACCGTGGTCGACGCCACCGAGCTGCTCGACCCGCAGCGGGACACCTACCGGGCGCCCCGTTCCACGGTGCACCTGTCGCGGGAAGACCTCGACCGCTTCGGCACGGTGTCGGTGGGCGACATGCTCAAGGGCGTGGCGGGCGTGCAGGTGGGCGACAGCCGCAATGGCGGGGCACTCGACGTCAATATCCGAGGCATCCAGGGGCAGAGCCGGGTAGCGGTGCGGGTCGATGGCTCGGAGCAGGCGCTGGATGTCTATCGCGGCTACGGCGGCACCCAGCAGCGCAGCTACATCGACCCGGACCTGCTCAGCAGCGTCACCGTCAACAAAGGCCCCAGCACCCGCTCGGGCGCAATCGGCGGCTCGGTGGAGATGAAGACCCTGGGCGTCGACGACATCCTGGTGGACGGCAAGGACGTGGGGTTACGCCTGACCGGCAATCTCTGGAACAACGGTGTCGACCCCGACCATCGCAACAGCCATTCCCGGGACGAGGACCTGAGTGCGGTGCCACGCGACAAGCGCAACGGCCTGTTCGGCTCCAAGGCCGAATCCGGCAGCGCAGCCTTCGCCTACAGCAGCGAGCGGGTAGACCTTGTGGCAGCCTACGCGCACCGCAACCAGGGCAACTATTTCTCGGGCAAGCATGGGCAGGACCGCTACCGCCTCTACGACCGCGATGGTGACGAGCAGTCCAGCGTGGCCAGCACCTACAACGCCGGCGAGGAAGTGCTCAACTCGTCGTCGCGGACCGATTCCTACCTGCTCAAGAGCACCTGGCGGCTGGCGGACGACCACACCCTGGAACTGGGCTACCGTCGCTTCGAAGGGCGCATGGGCGAGATCATGCCGTCGGACATCTTCCGCTTCGGCACGGCGGGCATCTATCAGTACCCCCAGTCCGAAATCGATATCGACACCTACACCGCCCGCTACCACTACCTGCCCGAAGGCAACCCGTGGGTGGACCTCACCAGCAACCTGTGGATGACCGACTCGAAGACCAGCACCCTGAGCGCGGCCTGGATGGCGCCCAAGTCGCAGCTGTTCCGCACCGACCGCAGTTGGTCCCGCCAGGACGACCGGCGCATCGGCGGTGACCTGAACAACGTGTCGCGTTTCACCACAGGCTTCGGCGACTTCAAGCTTGACCTGGGCGGTGCCTTCCAGCTCGAAGACCTGCAACCGCAGAAAAGCGTGGTCGCCACCCAGCACGACATCAACGCCAACCGCATGCTGCGCGATGCGTCGCGCCAGGAGTTCAGTTTCAACGGCAAGCTGGAGTACCAGCCCATCGAGCAGGTGACGCTGTGGGGCGGCGGCCGCTACGCCCACTACCGCACCAAGGACAACACCGTGCTCGCCGAAGCCCGCCGCGAGGAGCGCGAGATGCGCTGGATCACCGCGAGCAGCCCGGGGCACTGGGGCAGCATGATGTGGTTCCCCGACCAGAACGGCCAGTACACCGACGCCACCGACCCGCGCCTGAACAACGGCATCGTCTTCGAGAACAGCAACGAGCCGTTCAATGGTGTGCCGTTCAACGAGTCTGGCGCGGTGGACGTGACGGTGTATCCGGAAGACATCAGCAGCGTGGTCACCGGCTACGACTACACCCCGCAGGGCAAGAGCAGCGGCGGTGGCTTCGCGCCAGCCTTCGGCATCAACGTCGAGTTCCTGCCCGACACCTTCATCTATGCCTCGTACACCCAGGGCCTGCGCCTGCCTTCGTTGTTCGAGACCAGCCAGGGCACCCAGCAGGTCACCCCCGGCAGGCACCTCGAGCCCGAGCGTTCGCGCAGCTGGGAAGTCGGGGTCAGTGCCTTGCGCAGCAACCTGCTGACCGCGGGCGACGAGGCCTCGGCGAAGCTGGCGTTCTTCGACAACGACATCAAGAACTACATCACCCGCTACTACGACCCGAGCCCGGGCAAGTGGGGGCAGATGACCTTCAGCAACACCGACCGTTTCCGCACCCGTGGCCTGGAGCTGCAGTCGCACTATGATGCCGGGCGCGTGTTCGCCGACTTGTCGGCCACCTATTACCTGAAGACCGAGACCTGCGACGCGGCCTTCGCCGCCAAGCTGCGCGCCAGCGCCAACCGCTACCAGCCCACCCACAACACCCCGGACTGCACGCCGGGCAGCTACATGGGGTCGTACACCAACACCCAGAACCCGCCGAAGTTCTCGGCCAACCTCACCACCGGCCTGCGCTTCTTCGACGAGGCGCTGACCGTGGGCGGGCGCATGACCTACACCTCCGGCCCCACCGCGCAGATGGACAAGCCGTGGCAGACCGGCGCCACCACGCCGCAGATCGACTACCGCTCGGTGGCGTTGTTCGACCTGTTCCTCAAGTACAAGGTGCTGGAGCACACCGAGCTGAACCTGTCGGTGCAGAACCTGACGGACCGCTATTACCTGGACCCGCTGGCGCAGAGCTTCATGCCGGCACCTGGGCGGACGGTGCGAATGGGGGTGCAAACGCGGTTCTAGGCCAGCCCCTTGTGTACTGAAATGCCATCAGCGGGCCCGATGCTGTGCAAGCGTCCGGGCCTGCGACCCCGCCTCTAAAATCCTACGCGTCTCTATGGTCGCACTGACACCAACCTGCGCACCTGTCCCATATCGCATGTCGAAAACGCGCACATTTTGTGAGGATTTCCCCTACCAACTTTCCATACGCATCCGCATAGAGTTTTCCGCAGCAACGCTCGGATCGCCTGGATCAACCGCTGATCGTTAACGGAGCTTCAGGCGCATCCCGATGTTTCAACCGTGTCGCAGTCCAGAGGTGCCGGGCTGACCACGGTTGTTTCTCCGTTCATGGCTCGGAGCTCGATCGATGAATCTTGTACACGTTGAAGCACTCTGTGCGCTTGAAGATCCCTACCTGGTCGGCGAGCACGCCGATCATCTGTTTGATGCCGCGATGCGTGAAATCACGGCATACCACCAGCAGCACTCACCGGGCTATGCCGAGTGGTTGCGCCAACAGCAGTTCGATCCTTCTGCCCCGGGTTTCGAGACTTGGGGGCACCTGCCGCCGATATTCGCCAACTACCTGAAGAAGCACCTGCTGCTCAGCGAGACAGGGTTGGATGCCCTGGAGCTGACCTCGTCAGGCACCACAGGCCAGAAAAGCCGGATGCGCTATGACGTGCGCAGCCTCGGCGCCGCGCAAGGCATGGTCGACCGGATATACCAACGGTTCGGCTGGGATACGCCGCAAGTGCCGTGCAACTACCTGATGCTGGGCTATGAGCCCGTTGGGCACAGCGCGCTTGGCACCGCCTTTACCGACAACTTTCTCTGCAAGTACGCACCCGTCAAACAGGCCATTTATGCCCTGCGTCACAACGGCCGCCAAACAGAGTTCGACCCCTTTGGTGTCATCGAGGCATTGCAGCGGTTCGCGCGGGATGAGGTGCCACTACGCATCCTGGGCTTCCCGGCGTTCATGTGGTTCGTCCTCGAGCGGATGCGTGAAATGAAGGTTGCGCCACTGGAATTCGCCACTGATTCGCTGGCCATGTTCGGCGGTGGCTGGAAAACCCATGCCGACCAGCAGATCCCCAAGGCCCAGCTGTATGCGCGGATGAATGAGCAGTTGGGCATCCCGACCTCGCGCTGCCGCGACGGATACGGCTCCGTCGAGCACTGCGTGCCCTATGTCGAGTGCGCGAACCACCATCACCACGTGCCCACCTATTCCCGCGCCTACACCCGCCACCCTGGGACGTTCGCCTTGCAGGGGTACGGGCAGCCGGGGCTGATCCAGTTCGTGTCGCCGTATATCACCTCCAGCCCCGCCCACAGCATCGTGATGAGTGACCTGGCGGTGCTGCATCGCGGTGACGAGTGTGGCTGCGGCATTGCCACCGACTGGTTCGAGATTCTGGGACGGGCCGGTACCGGCAAGAGCCGCAGCTGTGCATTGGCCGCCTCCGAACTGATAAGGGAGAACTGATATGTACCTCATTCAAGGGCAGTACCAGGCGGAGCTGACGCTGGACCAGGCATTGGTGCGCTTGACGGGCGAACTGGCACACACGCTGAGCCATCCCTGTGGGATCGAGACCGTGCTGGCCTGCGCCGGTCGGTTTGCCGAGAAACTGCAGGACGGTGAGTTCCTGGCCGAGCTCGACGCTGCTTTGCGGGAGCAGCTCCGAGCGTTCTGCCAGCCTGACGTTCTGCGCGCCAAGCTGGAAAACGAACTGGGCGTCAATCCATTCTCCCTGCGCCGTCGCGATTATCGGGTCCCCCGTTTCGAGAGCTGGCGGCCGCTGGGGCTCATCCTGCATATCACCCCAGGCAATGCGCCGCTGCTGCCATTCTTTGCCGTGTTGGAAAGCTTGCTGGTGGGCAACGTCAACTGGTTGCGCCCCAGCGCCCGCGACCAGGGCTTGAACACCCGGTTGCTGCAGGCCTTCCTGCAGTGCGACCGATCCGGCGAACTGGCCAACCATGTGGCGGTATTGCCGGTGGCCAAGGCCGAGCTCGCGAGGTTGATGCCCTATGCCGATGGTGTTTCGGCCTGGGGGGGAAGCGAGGCATTGAAGACCATTCGCGACCAGTTGCCTGACGGCTGTCGATGGATTCCCTGGGGGCACAAGGTCAGTTTTGCCTGGCTGGTGCCGGAGGCGGTCGATGAGTGTGCGCTCGATGCGCTGGCCGACGAGGTCTGCCGCCTGGACCAGCAGGCATGCTCCAGCCCGCAGGTGGTGTTCGTCGACAGCGACGATGCGGACACGCTGCGAGCGTTGGGCGGGCAGCTGGCTGCGGCGATGCGTCGTCGTCATGCCCTCTGGCCTGCGCTATCGCCCGGTATGCAGGAGGCCGCGCAGGTCACCACCAAGCTTGCATTGGCCGAGTTGGACCACGCGTTTGTCGATGGCCGAGGCCAGATCTGGAGGGGCGAGGGGTGGCAGATTGTCCTTGAGCATGTGATGGCGCTCGAGCCTTCGCCGCTGTTTCGCACCATCCTGCTACGGCCGCTGCCGCGCCGGGCAGTGATGCATGCCCTGCGCCCTTGGCGCACCCGGTTGCAGACCTGTGGCCTGGTCTGCGCCGCCCACGAGACTGCCCACCTCAGCCAGTTGCTCCTGGCCGCAGGGGTCGATCGGGTCACCTCGGTGCAGACGATGCACGACGGCTACAGTGGTGAGCCTCACGATGGCGTGTATGCCCTGGGCATGTTGGCACGCCGGGTTTCCGTGAGCCTGGCGGATGGCTGCCTGCCTGGGCAGGCGACCCTGGATGCCTGCGGCCAGGCACCCACCGGCTTGGAAGGGCAACCGATCATGAGTCGCAGTGCATTTCTGGGTGGTTCGATCAGAGCGCATGCACAGCTGTACTTCCGCACGGGGGGAAGCACGGGGACGCCGAAACTTGCCAGCTATTCCTACCGTGATTATCACCGGCAGATGCAGGTCGCGGCTGACGGGTTGTTTGCCGCTGGCCTGGATCCAGCCAGGGATCGTGTGATCAACCTCCTGTATGGCGGGAATCTGTATGGCGGACTGCTCAGTTTCTTCACCGTCCTCGACAAGCTAGGAGCCACGCACTACCCGATGGCCGGGCCACAAGATGACGACTATCGCGAAATCGCCGAGCTTATCGTCTCCGAGGGGATCGACACGGTGATCGGCATGCCGAGCACGGTGCATCAGTTGTTCCTCCGCGAGGCCGCAACACTGCGTGCCTATGGTGGGATCCGCAAGGTGCTGATGGGCGGTGAGCACCTTGCTCCGGCCCAGCGCACGTTCATCCAGGGCTTTGGTGTGGAGTCCATCCGTTCCGCCCTCTATGGTTCCGTCGATGCCGGCCCCTTGGGTTACACCTGTGCATCAAGCCCGGATGGGGTCTTCCACCTGATGGGCGATACCCAGTGGCTGGAGATCGTCGATCCCGAGCGAGATGAGCCGGTTGCCCCTGGTGAGGTGGGACGCTTGCTGTTCACCTCGAAGGCCCGGGAGGGGCACGACGTCGTCCGTTATGACATTGGTGACCTGGGGCGCTGGATGAGTGGCCAGTGTCCGTGCGGTGTGGCTGAGCCCCGTTTCGAACTGCTGGGGCGTCATGGTGCGCGGGTACGCATCGGCACCATGTTCATCCAGCCGCAGCGGCTGGCGGTGCTGGCCGAGGTCCCGGTGCAATTGCACCTTGAGGTCAACGTTGACAATGGTCTGGAGCGTATTCGCTTGCTGGCGGAGGCCGAACCCGACGTGGTCCGGGCCAGGGTGTGTGCCGACGCAGAGTTGAGCATGGCTGTCACGCTTGGGTTGCTGGAGCTGGAGGTGTGCCAACAGGCGCAACAGCACTTCGAAAGTCATCCGCAGACTGGGAAGACACCGCTGGTCATCGACAAACGTCGCTGACCCGCAGTGCATGAAGAGGACGCAGAAACATGAATTACTCCAGCAAATGCCCGCTCGCACTAGCATGGCTCGTCGATCATGTCCGGGAACATTCGCCTTACTATGCCCAGCTGTATCGGGATCTCCCGAAAGCGGGCTGGACACTGGCCGACCTGCCGATGGTCGATCCCCACCAGTACTGGGCACGCGGGGCGGTGCTCGAAGGCTGGCCTGTTCTGACAGGGCCGGTAATGGATGCGATCGTTTACAAGACCGGTGGCACGACTGGCGCGGCCAAGCACTCGGTCTATACCCAGGCGGAGTGGGACCGGTTCGTCACGACGTTCGGGCGCAGTCTCTGCGCCTGGCTCGAGCCCGGGGATCGCGTGGCCAATCTGTTCTTCGCAGGTGACCTGTACGCCAGCTTCCTGTTCATTCAAGGGGCGCTGGCCAAGACCCAGGTGCCGATCTGCGTGTTCCCCTTCACTGGAGCGGTCGATCCACAGGCACTGGCGACGCAGGTCGGGCAGCACGGGATCAACGTTCTGGCGGGCGTACCGGGAAAACTCCTGCACGCCATCGCCTGTCTCGAACAGGGTGGTATCCAGCTGCCAGGGGTGAGGACGGTCCTGTATGGCGGGGAAAGCGTGTTTGCCGAACAGCACGCGTTGTTCAAGGCGGTGCTGCCCAACGCCAAGGTGGTTTCGATCGGCTGTGCCAGCGTGGACGCGGGCCTGATCGGCGCCAGCACGGTCGACTGCGCACCGGGTGAGCATCGCGTCTTCGAGCCCGACACCCTCGTCGAAATCGTTGATGAAGGCTCGGGCGAGCCAATCCACGAGGCCAACCGTACCGGCCTGTTGGTGGTGACCAACCTGACGCGCTCATTGATGCCCGTCATTCGCTACCCCGTCGGTGACCTGGCGCAATGGACCGAAGCACCCGGGAGCGCCAGCCGCAAGTTCAAGCTCGAAGGGCGCAGCAGCCTCGGTCACCGGGTGAGGGTCGGTTATGCAACGCTCTTCCCGGACGAACTGGCGGTGGCTATCGAGGAGCGCCTGGGGCAATGCCCGTGGCAACTGGTGATCGACAGGAAGAACGGTACCGATTTCATCGTGCTTCGCATTGCCCACCCTGGCGACGGCGGATGCGCCGAGGCATTGCTGCAGGCTCTGAAAGCAGGGGACGCCGCGGTGGTTGAGCTCATGGAGAAGGGGGCGCTGGTGGTGTCGGTCAGTTGGTGCCAACCCTTGGATCTGTTGATGAACCAGCGAACCGGCAAGCTGCTGCGTGTTGTCGACAGGCGAGACTATCAGCCCCTTCTCGAGGAGGCTGCTCGATGATGTTCATCCGTGGATTCGAGGAGCACGATGCAGCGCAGGTCAGTGCGCTGTTCAACAGGGTCTATGGCGAAGACTATTTCTACCCGGAGATCTACCTGCCCTCCGTCATCTGTCACCACAACCGGACGCAGCGCTGGCAATCCGTGGTCGCGCTGCTGGGGGACCAGATTGTCGGCCATGCCTTGCTGTGGCGCTCATCGGAGGATGAACGTCGTGCCGAGCTGGCCATGATCGTCGTCGATCCCCAGGCGAGGGGGCAGGGCGTCGCCACCCGCTTGGGCAGGCACTTGTGTGACCTGGCCCGTCGGCAGCACATGGCTGTGTTGACGATCAAGATGGTCGCCAGCCACGTGTGGACACAGCGACTGGGGGCTGCACTGGGGTTCCAGGCCACGGGGCTGCTGCTTGATTACGTCGAGTCACCGATCTGCCATCCCGCGCGGGAAACCGCCATCCTGGGTGTGCTGCCTTTGCAGGCGCTACCTCTGCCACTGACGGGCGACCAGCCGCCGTGGGTCGTTCCCCTGGTCGAGCAATTCGGAGCGGTTTCGCCCGGCTCTGCCGGGGATCGTGCGGCACTGACGAAAATCACGGTCCAGGATGATCGCCTGGACCTGGTCATCGAGTGTGCAAACCACCGCTCGATCATCGAAGCCTCGCGATTAACGTTTACCCGGATGACCCATGTCTGGATCAGGATGGATGCCAACCTGCCAATGGCGTTGTCGCTGCTTCATCAGGCAGGTTATGCCGACATGGGGCTTGCCCTGGGGCCTGGGCGGCACTGGTACTGGTTGCTGCAGCGCGGTTTTTCCGGCCGCTCGCTGCAGCTTCACTGCCCGACGGCGCGTGCGTTGCTTGCCAGCGTGAAGCAACAGGCGCTCCACGCCGAAGCGTGCTGAGTAGCTTGAATGACGGGCATTAAAAAGCCGGCTTGTGGCCGGCTTTCATTATGTGCAGTAGCATCCGCCAACCTCCGCTATCCCCTTGTTTTACGGCGCATTGGCGGTAGTATCTGTCCATTAGCGTTCGTTGAGATTCGGGTGAATCCAGCGATTTGGTGTGGGTCAAGGTGTGGGTGTGATGCGATGTCGAAATTGACAGCAGCAGGGGTCAAGAGCCTAGCTAAACTGGCAGTGCCCGGGATGACCAATGACGGCAGGGGCCTTTATCTCCAAATTAGG